>JAEWFG010000378.1 GCA_023388935.1 Pseudomonadota bacterium
CGCCTATCCGGCGTCGGGCAAGAACTGGCTCGGCATGCTCGGCATGCACGGCACCTACGAAGCCAACATGACCATGCATGATTGCGACGTCATGCTGTGCGTCGGCGCGCGCTTCGACGACCGCATCACCGGTCGCGTCGATGCGTTCTCGCCGGGCTCGAAGAAGATCCACATCGACATCGACCCATCCTCGATCAACAAGAACATCCGGGTCGACGTGCCGATCATCGGCGACTGCGGCAACATCCTCGGCGACATCCTCCAGGTGTTCAAGGCGGAGGCGAAGAAGCCCGACATCAAGGCGTGGTGGCAGCAGATCGCGCAGTGGCGTGCCCGCAACTCGCTCTATTACAAGAAGAGCAACGACGTCATCCTGCCGCAGCACGCGATCCAGACCCTGTTCGAGGCGACACGTGGCAAGGATACGTACATCACGACCGAGGTCGGCCAGCACCAGATGTGGGCGGCGCAGTTCTTCGGCTTCGAGGAGCCGCATCGCTGGATGACATCGGGCGGGCTCGGCACCATGGGCTACGGCTTGCCGGCGGCGATCGGTGTGCAGGTTGCCCATCCCGACAGCCTGGTCATCGACATCGCGGGCGATGCCTCGGTGCAGATGACGATGCAGGAGATGTCGACGGCCGTTCAGTACGAGTTACCGATCAAGATCTTCATCCTGAACAACCAGTACATGGGCATGGTGCGGCAGTGGCAGCAACTGCTCCATGGCAACCGCCTGTCGCATTCCTACTCGGAGGCGCTGCCGGACTTCGTCAAGCTCGCGGAAGCCTATGGCGGCGTCGGCCTCCAGGTGCACAAGCCCGCCGATCTCGACGGCGCCATCCAGGAGATGATCTCGGTCAAGCGCCCGGTGCTGTTCGACTGCCGCGTCGCCGCGCTCGAAAACTGCTTCCCGATGATCCCCTCCGGCAAGGCGCATAACGAGATGCTGTTGCCGGAGCAGGCGAACGACGAGGCCACCGCAAAGGCGTTCGCCGGCGGCAAGGCGCTGGTGTGATGCGATGTTCGACCTGACGGAGCTTGAGCGCGCACATGCGATCGTGGGGCGGGCGGTGCCGGCAACGCCGGCACGCGGCTGGCCTTTGCTCGCTGAGCGGCTCGGCACCGAGGTCGTGGTCAAGCACGAGAACCATACGCCGATCGGCGCTTTCAAGGTGCGCGGCGGGCTCGTCTATCTCGAACGGTTGAAGCGCGAGCGGCCGAATACGCCCGGCATCATCTCGGCGACGCGCGGCAATCACGGCCAGAGCCTTGCGTTCGCGGCCAGTCGTCACGGCATTCCGTCGGTGATCTATGTGCCGCGCGGCAACTCCGTCGAGAAGAACCGCGCGATGAAAGCCTTCGGCGCCGAGCTGGTCGAGTATGGCGAGGACTTTCAAGCCGCGCGTGAGGAGGCTGAACGCCGCGCGCAGTTCGCCGGGCTTCACATGGTGCCGTCGTTCCATCCGGACCTCGTGCTGGGCGTTGCGACCTATGCGCTCGAGCTGTTCCGGGCCGCGCCCGACCTCGACATTCTCTATGTGCCGATCGGGCAGGGCTCCGGTATCTGCGGCTGCATCATGGCGCGCGACCTGCTCGGTCTGAAGACCGAGATCGTCGGCGTGCAGTCGACCGAAGCGCCGTCCTACGCACTGTCGTTTGCGGCAGGCCACGTCGTGACGACCAAGACCAGCAACACGCTCGCCGACGGCATGGCGACACGCATTCCCGACGCGGATGCGTTCGCGATGATCCGCAAGGGCGCCTCACGCATTGTCCAGGTTACCGACGACGAGGTTGCCGCCGCGATCCGCGCGTACTGGACCGATACGCACAATCTCGCCGAGGGCGCCGGCGCCGCCGCGCTCGCCGCGGCGCTTCAGGAAAAGACAAGGCTGCCAGGCAAGCGCGTCGGTCTCGTGCTGTCGGGCGGCAATATCGATTTCGATCTGTTCCGCCGTTGGGTCGGGACGGACGCGCCAGCGATGGCGTGACGGAGAGACAAGAGGGACGATCATGAACCAGCCGGCATCCGCCTACTTCATCGAGGAACGCCACGATCCCAACGAGACGCACACGCTGGCGGTGCTCGTGCAAAACGAGCCGGGCGTGCTCGCGCGTGTCATCGGCCTGTTCTCGGGGCGCGGTTACAACATCGAGAGCCTCACGGTCTCGGAGACCGAGAGCCAGAAGCATCTCTCGCGCATTACCATCGTCACCACGGGCACGCCGATGGTGATCGAGCAGATCAAGCATCAGCTCGACCGTATGATCCCGGTCTACCGCGTCGTCGACATGACGCTGACCAAACGCTCGATCGAGCGCGAGCTCGCGATGGTGAAGGTGCGCGGGCAGGGCGAGCACCGCGTCGAGGCGCTCAGGCTCGCGGATGCGTTCCGCGCCCGCGTGATCGACGCCACCACCGAGAGCTTCGTGTTCGAGATCACAGGCAATACGGACAAGATCAACCAGTTTATCGACCTGATGCGCCCGCTCGGCCTTGTCGAGGTGTCGCGTACCGGCGTTGCCGCGATCGGTCGCGGGCCTGAAGGGATGTGAACCATGCTGGCGCGCGACTGGTATTATAACGAGCGGAACCGGATGGGGATCGAGCCCGCAGTGGCCTCGATCTACGACGCCCACGACGACGCCGATTTGCGCGCGCGCGCCGCGCTGAAAATGCTCGGAGTCCAGCGCGGCTGGCGGATCGCCGATATCGGCTGCGGCAACGGCGTGCTGGCGACTGAAGCGGCGCTGATGGGCGCCGAGGTCGACGCCATCGACATTTCGCCCGCGATGCTGGCGCTCGCCGAGATCTACGCCCGCGACCGCAAGGCGCCCGTGCGCACGCAATCCGCTGGCCTGCTCAGCTTCGCCTACCGGCCGGAATCCTACGATCTGATCGTCAGCGAGTTCACGCTGCACCATCTTCCGGATTTCTGGAAGGCCGTGGCGATGTCGCGGATCCATCGCGCTCTGAAGCCGGGCGCGAATTTCTATCTGCGCGACATCGTCTACACTTCGATGCCGGACGCGATCGAGCGCGACGTCGAGCAATGGGCCGATTTCCAGATCAAGAACCACGATTTCTCGCGCGAAAGCGTGGTGACGCATATGCGCGACGAATATTCCACATTCGGCTGGGTGATGGAACGCATGTTGGTCGACGTCGGCTTCACCTTGGTCTCGGCCGATTATCACGCCCCCATGCACGGCACTTATCTGCTGCGAAAACCGAAAGCCGGCGAGCAAGGCTAGACCAGAACAACAACAGGGCTGCACGACAGGGCAGAACCGAGAACAACAATGAAGCCGGCCGATATCCTCATCGCCGTCCTGGTGGCGGTCATCTGGGGGCTTGCCTTCGTGGCGAGCCGGATCGCGCTCGACGAGTTCTCGCCGGAGCTGATGACGGCGATGCGCTTCACCATCGCCGCAGTGCCGTGCCTGTTCATTCCCAAGCCGAAGGTCGCCTGGTCGCTCCTGATCGCGATCAGCTTCACGCTGTTCCTGGGGCAGTTCCTGAGCCAGGCCTACGGCATCGCCCATGGCGTGCCGGTGGGGCTGACCAGCGTCGTGGTCCAGAGCCAGGCGCTATTCACCATCGGATTTGCCGCGATTGCCTTCGGCGAGCGCCCGACGGCGATGCAGGCGCTCGGCATCGGCATCGCCGCGGCCGGCCTCCTGATGATCTGTGGCACGGTGGGCTATGATTTCAGCGTTGCGGCCTTCGCGGTGCTAATGATCTCGCCGATCTGTTTTGCGGTCGGCAATCTCCTGCTGCGCGGTGCCCGAGGCGTGCCGATGTTCGACCTGTTCGCGTGGCTGTGCCTCACCTCCGCGGTGCCGCTGTTCGCGCTTGCATTGGTCGTCAACGGGCCGGAGCCGACCTGGCATTCGTTGACCCATATGTCGCTCACCGGCCTCATCTGCCTGCTGGCGATCGGCGTCGTCTCGACCAGCATTGCATATTGGCTCTGGGGTCGCCTTCTGCGTGACTATCCTGCTGCCCAGGTGGTGCCGTTCGCACTGCTGGTGCCGTTTGTCGGCTCGGCCGCTTCCAGCATCGTGTTCGGTGAAAGGTTCGGACCCCTAAGGCTCGCCGGCATGCTGACCGTGATCGGCGGGATCGCCGTGATGGTGCTGGCGAGACGGCCGCAGGCGCTGGCGAAGGCCGCTTGAGGTAAGCATGTCCCAGTCGCTGCTCTATGCCTTCGTCATCTTCGCGGTCGTGATGTTCTTCACGCCCGGACCGAACAATATCATGCTGCTGTCGTCGGGGCTCACTTACGGCTTTCGGCGGACTATCCCGCATATCGCCGGGATCACCATCGGCTTCGCCTTCATGGTCGGCGCCGTCGGCCTCGGGCTCGGCACGGTATTCCTGGCCTATCCGATCCTTCAAACCATTCTGAAATATGCCGGTGCCGCCTACCTGATTTACCTGGCCGCCGCGATCGCCTTGTCCGGTCCGGCCAAGCCGGGTGGGGAGGGCGCCCGCAGCCCGATGACCTTCTGGGGTGCGGCCATGTTCCAGTGGATCAACGCCAAGGGTTGGGTGATCGCGATCGGGACCATCACCGCCTATGCGGCGATCGCCCAGTTCCCCCTGAACATTGCGATCCAGACCCTGATCAGCCTGCTGGTGGGCACGGCCTCGACCGTGGTCTGGGCCTTCTTCGGCACTGCACTACGACCGGTCCTCACCTCCGAGCGGCTGGTGCGCGCCTTCAATATCCTGATGGCGATCCTGCTCCTGGCATCGCTCTACCCCGTCTTCATGGATGCATGATGCCGCAGTTTTCCATGCAGAAACGGGTTTCCCAGGGGCCTGAAAATGCTCTAGACAGCCCCGGAAATCCGCAAATTTCACCGTCCGAGACCTGACCAACGGCCTATTCTGGCCCCTAACGAGGAAATGACTATGCGTGTTTATTACGATCGCGACGCCGACCTGAACCTGATCAAGGGCAAGAAGGTCGCCATCGTCGGCTATGGCAGCCAAGGCCACGCCCATGCGCTCAACCTGAAGGACTCCGGCGTCAAGGAAGTGGCGATTGCGCTGCGCAAGGGTTCGGCCTCGGCCAAGAAGGCGGAGAACGCCGGCTTCAAGGTGATGGAAGTCGCCGAAGCCGCCAAATGGGCCGACCTCGTCATGATGCTGACCCCGGACGAACTCCAGGGCGACATCTACCGCGAACACCTGCACGACAACATGAAGAAGGGCGCAGCGCTCGTCTTCGCGCACGGCCTCAACGTCCACTTCAACCTGCTCGATCCGCGCGCCGACCTCGACGTGCTGATGATCGCCCCGAAGGGCCCCGGCCACACCGTGCGCTCGGAATATCAGCGCGGCGGCGGCGTGCCCTGCCTGATCGCGATTGCAAAGGACGTCTCGGGCAACGCCCATGACCTCGGCCTGTCCTACGCCTCGGCGATCGGCGGCGGCCGCGCCGGCATCATCGAGACCACCTTCAAGGAAGAGTGCGAGACCGACCTGTTCGGCGAGCAAGTCGTGCTCTGCGGCGGCCTGGTCGAGCTGATCAAGGGCGGCTACGAGACCCTGGTCGAAGCCGGCTACGCCCCGGAGATGGCCTATTTCGAGTGCTTGCACGAAGTGAAGCTGATCGTCGACCTGATCTATGAAGGCGGCATCGCCAACATGAACTACTCGATCTCCAACACCGCCGAGTACGGCGAGTACGTCACCGGTCCGCGCATCGTGACTGCGGAGACCAAGGCCGAGATGAAGCGCGTTCTCGCCGACATCCAGGGCGGCAAGTTCGCCCGCGACTGGATGCTCGAGAACAAGGTCAACCAGACCTCGTTCAAGGCGACCCGCGCCAAGCTCGCCCAGCACCCGATCGAGGAAGTCGGCGCCAAGCTGCGCGACATGATGCCCTGGATCAAAAAGGGCGCGCTGGTCGACAAGTCGAAGAACTGACGGCTTGCGTTCCCCGGATGCAGCGCGGCGCGGAGTGCTGCGCTGCTGATCCGGGGGCCATTGCTGTTTTCTGGGTCCCGGCTCTGCGGCGCATCGCTTGCGCGCTGCACCGCGTCCGGGACAAGAGAGCGAAAACACAAGCTTCGCTCGCCAAACCAATTCTTAAAGCTACTCGACTATATCCGAGCGAGATCGCAAACAGCGGCCTCGCTCTCTTCATCTCGCGCGAAGCATTGCTGCTTCGTTCATATTCTTCACGAGCTGAAGCGCGGTCTGAGCACGAAGAACTGACGCTTAAACCACATTCTTGATCTTGCGTCGTTTCTCAGGGCATTCAGCAAGCTTTCAAACCGCAAAACGTGAGCTTCTTCAGAGTCTAGGATTCGGCTCTTCATCTGCTCTCTCATCACGCGAGCAGTCTCGCCGCGCGATGTTCGTGTGCCGCTTGATCCTAAGAATCAGCATCTGCTGTGCGATCCCGCGGGGGCTCGTGGCTCCGCGAAAGTGCCAGCGTGCGCAGCCTGAGAGGTGGGCAGCATTGCGTGCCATGGCCTTCCTCCTACATGATGACCGGGGGAACTCGAGGGGGAACGGCCATGCGATCTGTCGTGGTGACCGGTGTGTCCACCGGTATCGGCTGGGCTATTGCAAAACTCCTGATCGGGCGCGGCTATCGCGTATTCGGAAGTGTCCGAAAGCAAGCCGACGCTGACCGACTCAAGGGCGAATTCGGCACCAAATTCACCCCGCTGCTGTTCGATATCACCGACGAGGCCGCCGTGCTCGCCGCCGCGCGCCAGGTGCGCGAGGCGCTTGCCGGCGAGACGCTGGCCGGCCTCGTCAACAATGCCGGCATCGCGGTCGCTGGTCCCGTCCTCGAATTGTCGGCCGCCGATTTCCGCCGCCAGCTGGACATCAACGTCATCGGCCCGGTGATCGCGACACAGGCTTTCGGGCCGCTGCTCGGTGCGGATCCGTCGCTGAAGGGGCCGAAGGGGCGGATCGTGATGATCAGCTCGGTCGCCGGCAAGAACGGCAATCCGTTGTCGGCGCCCTACTGCACCTCCAAGCACGCCATCGAGGGATTGTCGGAGAGCCTGCGCCGCGAGTTGATGCTGTTCGGCATCGACGTCATCATAGTCGCGCCGGGCGCAGTGAAAACGCCAATCTGGAGCAAGGCCGAAGAGATCGATCTCTCCATCTACCAGAACTCGCCCTATCTGCCGGCGCTGAACAAGGTGATGGCGTTCATGATGGAGCTCGGCGCCAACGGCCTGCCTGCCGAGCGCGTCGCCGAAATCGTGTTCGAGGCGCTGACCAGCCCGAGCCCCAAGGTGCGCTACCAGATCACGCCGGACCGGCTGCGCCATCTGATCGGCGCCGTGCTGCCGAAACGGACGCTCGACCGCATCATCGCCAAGCGGCTTGGGCTGCTGCCGCAGGGGGGAGCCCCGCTTTAGACGAGCCAGCCTCGATGGTCCGTCCGCGTGGATGGGCGGCCATCGCGACCAGCCGCAGCGGGAACGCGGCGTAGAGCGGCATCGCCGGCGCTGGGCCAGGCCCCGGCCGCCGATCCGCTCGGCCGCTTGCGGGCGTTCGGCCTCGCCTACCTGCGTTGGCGCGCAATCCCGCGCATTTCGAGATCATCTCCACGGGGCGCTACTTCGCCCATGGCGGACCTTGCCCTTCGAGACGGCTGCTGGCGCAGGCTCGTCAGGGTGAGGGGATAGAAGTGCGGCGCTTCGCCGCTCACTTACAATAAGCGAAAATCGGATTGCGGCGCGCGTTGCCTGTCCTTGACCGTTCCGTTACAGTTTTGTGACGCGGTGCAGGCTTCCGGCTGCGCCGGACGCCGTGGCCGTCTAGAGAGCCGGCCAGGATGGCTAGGCATCACCGCACCGGACCTCAAGTTGGGTGTCGTCGATGGCGTCCGCGCCCAATCCAGGTCCTTCTGCCACGACTGCCGTGCTGGCGAGCGTCGCTGCGCTCGGCATCTGGCGGCTGCTCGCGGTTGCGGCGCCGCATCTCGCAGCGCTCGCGCTGATGTACAAGACAGAGACCGATTTCAGCTCGCGGCTTTCCTTCGCGCTGGCCTGGGGCATCCTCAACTTCTTCTGGATCACGCTATTGCGGCGGCCCGCGCTCTCGGGAGCACTGTCGCTGACCATGGTCGTCGTGCTGGTGCTTCTGTCGCGGCTCAAGCACGACGTCGTGCAGATGACGGTCAACTTCATCGATCTGATGATGATCGACCGCGACACCGTCGCGTTCCTGTTCACGATCTTCCCGAATTTGCGCTGGTCGGTGATCATAGCCGGCCTGGTCACGCTGCCGTTGATGTATGCGCTCTGGTGGCTCGATCCGTTCCGCATCCGCCGCCTGCCTGCGCTCGCCTGCAAGCTCGCTTGTCTTGCCGCACTCGTCGGCTATTCGCTCTATCATCCGGACGAAGCCTGGCGCGGCTATTACGACGACGGCTATCTCTCTAAGTTTTTCCGCTCCGGCGTCGCCGCGGTCTCCGACTTCGTGCAGTACGGCTTCATGGAATCGGCCGCCTCGACTAATGAGCGGCTCAACATGCCGCTGGTCGATGCCTGCCATCCGGCCGGCCGCCGGCCGAACATCATCATGATCCATGATGAATCGAGCTTCGACATCCGCGCCGCGCAAGGCATCAAGGTGCCCCCTGGCTATGGCAGCCACTTCAAGTCCTGGGACGGCAAGGAGCGCACGTTCCTGGCCGAGAGCAATGGCGGGCCGAGTTGGTTCACCGAGTACAATGTGCTTGCCGGCCTCTCCTCGCGCTCGTTCGGCCGTTTCGCTTATTTCGTGACGCGCATCGCATCGAACCGCGTGGAGCGCGGATTGCCGCTGGCGCTGCGCCGCTGCGGCTATGACACCATGTCGCTCTATCCTGCCCATGGCGGCTTCATGGGCGCGCGCAGCTTTCAGATGACGACCGGGATCGAACGCTTCCTCGACTCGAAGGATCTCGGTGCCAAGGATGTCGAGCCCGATAGCTTCTTCTACGACAAGGCGCTCCAGCTGATGGGCCAGCAGCCGCCGAACAAGCCGCTCTTCACCTTCATCTATCTCGGCGCCAATCATTTCCCGTGGGAGACGCGCTTCCGTTCCGATCTGCTGCCAAACTGGCGCGCGCCCGGCAATATGCCGCCAATCGACGAGTATCTGCGCCGGCAGGCGATGAGCGCCGAGCAGTACAAGGCTTTCGTTGCGGGCCTGAAGAAGAGGTTTCCCGGCGAGCCCTTCCTGATCGTGCGCTATGGCGATCATCAGCCTGAGTTCGCGCCGAGCATCCTCGAGCCCGGGCTCGACGAAGGTGCCATTGGCAAGAAGCTGGACGCTTACGATCCGCGTCTCTACGCCACCTATTACGCGATCGACACCGTCAATTTCGAGCCGGTGAAGAGCGATGCCGTGATGGACACGGTTGACGGCCCCTATCTGCCGCTGGTCATCCAGGAAGCCGCCGGCATTCCGCTCGATCCGTCCTTCGCCGAGCAGAAGCAGATCATGCTCCGCTGCAAGGGCATCTTCTACGGCTGCAAGGATGGCGCGGAGGCCGGGCGGTTGAACCGGCTGCTGATCAATGCGGGGATGATCCGGGGACTTTAGTGGCCGCGCTTGGGCGCTTGATGGCCGATATATCGCATTACGATATATTAATCTTGCGACGTGCGACGTGATTTTCAAACTAAAGTCTGACGCGAAAACGCCTGATATCACCGACTTGTAATCGGCGCGGCGCTTCGTGTCCCCAACTTTGTCACGATTGCTTCCATCATCCGACACGCGGCTGCCATCGTCTTTACGGCAGCGGTGCCATCCCTGGTTCAACTTCCTTGCAGGAGTATCGTCCATGCGAGCGCTCGATGCTGCGCGTCTTGCAGTTGCCCTCATGTTGCTCGGCCCCGCTGCTTATGCCGCCGAACCGGCACACGACATCAAGGGCCTCTATCTCATGACCGACTATCCGGCGGTCACGGTGCGGCCGGGGACCACCACCAACATTTTGCTGCGCCTGCAGGATTATGGTCTCGCGCCGGACCGTTACCAGCTTTCGGTCGCAGGCGTACCGAGCGGCTGGACTGCGACGCTGCTCGGCGGCGGCCAGCCGGTTGGCGCAGCGATGCCGGCGCCCGATGGCAGCGTCGCGCTCCAGCTCAGGCTCGACGTTCCCGCCGGCAGCGATCTCAGCGCGCATACACTCACGGTCAAGGCCGAGGGCCAGGGCACCAACGCCGAGCTTCCGATCGCGGTGTCACTCGCCAAGGAGTTGCCCGCAAAGCTGACCGTGAAGTCCAGCCTGCCATCGCTTCGCGGCAGCCCGAAATCGAATTTCGACTACACGCTCTCGATCAAGAACGACTCGGGCCGCAACCTCGTCACCAGTTTCGCCGCCGAAGCGCCGGCCAATTTCGAGACGTCCTTCACCGAGGCCTATGGCACGCAGGAGCTGTCATCGATCCCGATCGACGCAGGTCAGTCGAAGGACATCAAGCTGAAGGTGCGGCCGCCAAGCACGATCGATGCCGGTCATTTCCCGGTGAAGGTCACGGTGAAGGCGGAGGACGCGTCGGCCTCGGCCGAGCTTGCGCTCGACGTCGTCGGCGAGCCGCAGCTCCAGGTCTCCGGCCGCGACGGTCTGTTGAGCGCGCGTGCTGTCGCAGGCAAGCAGAGCTCGATTCCGATCGTGGTGACCAACACGGGCACGGCGCCTGCCGAGAACATTGTGCTCGCCGGCACCGCGCCGAGCGGCTGGAAGGTGACGTTCGAGCCCGCGACGATCGATCGCCTCGTGCCCGGCAAGGACAGCGAGGTTCAGGCGCTGCTCACGCCCAGCGATAAGTCGCTGGCCGGTGATTATCAGGCCACCATCCGTGCCACCTCGAAGGGTGAAAATGCCTCGAGCCAGTTCCGCATTACCGTCGGCACGTCCACGGTATGGGGCGTTGCGGGTGCCGGTGTCATCGGCGTCGCGCTGTTGTTGATGCTGGGTGCGGTCGCGAGGTTCGGACGGCGATGAACGAGCAACAGATCGAAACCAGGAGTCCGCCGCGCGTTCCCGTTATCCGCGCGCACGGCCTGACCAGACGCTACGGTAGCACCGCGGTCGTTGACGGCATCGACCTCGAGATCGTCCGTGGCGAGGTGTTCGGCCTGCTCGGGCCGAACGGTGCCGGCAAGACCACGACCATCCTGATGATGCTCGGCCTGACCGAGATTTCGTCGGGCGAGATCAGCGTGCTCGGCTTCAACCCGGCGCGCGAACCGCTCAAGGTCAAGCGTCGCGTCGGCTATCTGCCGGATGCGGTCGGCTTCTACGACCAGCTCTCGGCCACGGAGAACCTTGCCTACACTGGCAAGCTGATGGGGCTGGCCCGCGCCGAGCGCGCACGGCGGATCGAGCAGGCGCTCTGGCGCGTCGGCCTCGTGGATGTCGCCTCGAAGCGAGTCGCGACCTTCTCGCGCGGCATGCGGCAGCGATTGGGTTTGGCCGAGATCATCATGAAGCGTGCCGAAATCGCTATCCTCGACGAGCCGACCTCGGGCCTCGATCCGCAGGCAACCCAGGAATTCCTGGGACTGATCGGGGAGCTGAAGGCTGAAGGCATCACGGTGCTGCTCTCGTCCCACATGCTCGACCAGGTGCAGCGCATCTGCGACCGCGTCGCACTATTCAAGGCGAGCCGGATCGTGCTGATGGGGGCGGTGCCCCAACTTGCGGTCAAGGTGCTCGGTGCTGGTTTCGTCGTGGAAGTCGAGGCCGAAGGGCTCGGCATTGCGCGGCGCCTTGCGATGATCCCCGGCGTGACCCATGTCGAGACGCTAGCCACCGATCGGTTCCGCATGACCGCGGAGCGCGACGTGCGGCCGGATGCAGCGCGCGCCGTCGTCGCGGTTGACGGGGCCTTGCGCAAATTGTCGGTCGACGAGCCGAGCCTGGAGGCGATCTATGCGCGCTATTTCCAGGCCTCATCCACGGGGGACGTGCGTCATGCGGCGTGAGGGATCACCGTTCCAGGGACTGTCGACCGTCTTCGTCAAGGAGCTCGCCGATCACGTCTCCAGCGTCCGCATGCTGATGTTGCAATTGCTGGTCGTTTTCACGGCGCTGGCCGCGCTGTACGAGGCGATCAACAGCCTGCGGCAGAACACCGCCGAAGATCCGTTCCTGCTGTTGCGGCTCTTTACCATCGACCAGGCGCCGCTGCCGTCCTTTGTCGCTGTTCTCGGATTCCTGATTCCGCTGATGGCGATCGGGCTCGGCTTCGACGCCGTCAACAGCGAGCACAATCGGCGGACACTATCGCGCATTCTGGCGCAGCCGATCTATCGCGATGCGCTGCTGATCGGGAAATTCCTGGCGGCGCTCGCCACCATCGGCATCAGCCTCGCCGCATTGTGGCTGCTGGTGATCGGGCTCGGCCTGATCTTCCTCGGCGTGCCACCCGGCGGCGAGGAAATCGCGCGCTCGCTGGTGTTCCTGGTCGTGGCGATCTTCTATGCCGGCGTCTGGCTGTCACTTGCGATGCTGCTCTCGATCGTGTTCCGCTCTCCCGCGACCGCGGCGCTGGTCTCGCTCGGCATCTGGCTGTTCCTGACCGTGCTGTGGCCGATGCTGGCGCCGGCTATCGCGCAGGCAATCGCGCCGGCCGATCCACGCTACGTGCTGCTCGGTCTGAATGATCCGGCGACCGCGATCTGGACGCAGGAGCTGCTTCGGCTATCGCCCAACGATCTGTTCGGCGAGGCCATGCTAGCGGTGCTGTCGCCGACGACTCGCGCGCTCGGCCCGGTCTTTCTCGACCAGCTCCGCGGTGCTGTCATGGGGGCGCCGCTGCCCTTCAGCGAAAGCATCATGATCGCGTGGCCGCAGACCGTTGGCCTTATCGCCGGCACTATCGTGCTGTTCGCCTTCGGCTACGTGCTCTTCCAGCGGCAGGAGGTAAGGGCGTGATGTGGTGCCGAACGGAGCCTGTCTGCGAAGTGGCATACACTGGCTGGGAGGCCACGTAACAATGTTACGAACACGCTGCTCTCCCCCTTTGCGAGGGAGGAAACGGTCAGTGCGTGCGATGATGCACGGCTATCGCTTGCCTACCTTCTCCCACAGCCACTTCGCCACCGCGTCAGGTGACGAATTCGCGTCGTTGCCGCTGGCGCGCAGGTTTGCCTCGCGCATGGTGGCGATGTCGATCTTGCCGAGCAGCGGGTTTAGCGCCGTCTTCAGCCGTTCGTCACCGGCGCGCTTAGGGGCGAGCAGCAGTATGGCATCGTAGGGCGGAATCGCTCGCCTGGGATCGTCGAGCGCGACGAGATCATATTTCGCGATCAGCCCGTCGCTGGTGTAGCCGGCAATCACATCCACCTCGCCGCTGGCGACCGCGGCATACATGAAGTCCGGCTGCATCTGGCGCTGAGCGCGGAACGATAAGCCATAGGCCTTTTGCAGCGCCGCCCATTCGGGCCGTGAGAAGAACTCGTAGTCGCCGGCGATCGACATCGTCGATGCGTGCGCGGCCAGATCGGCGATGCTGTGGATGCCAAGCGCCTCGGCGCGTTTCTTCGGCATGACCAGGGCGTAGGCATTCTCGAAGCCGAGCTCGCCGAGCAGGGTGATGTTCTCTCTCGCGAGCGCAGTCTTCAGCTCCGTCAACAGCTCCGCGCGCGGCTTGATGTCGGATCGATGCAGCTGGTTGGCCCAGAGCGTGCCGGAATAATCGACATAGAGATCGATATCGCCCGCCTTCAGCGCCTCGAAGATCACGCTCGAGCCGAGGCCCGATCGCGCGGTGGCGGAGAGACCGGCCGCCTGGAGACGGTCGCTGAGCAAGGCTGACAAAACATATTGCTCGGTGAACGTTTTCGCGCCGACGAAATAGCTCTGCGACGAACGCCCCATCGACGGCATCAACGTCGCGGCGACCAGTGCCGCGATCCCGATGCTGCCGAGCCCAGTGCGCAGGCGGCTGCGGCGGCGTAAGCCACCCTCGATCAGGCCGAGCAGCTGATCGACGGCGAGCGCCAGCAAGGCCGATGCGAAGCAGCCAAACAGCACGAACACCCAGTTCTGGGTCTGGAGCCCGGCAAAGATGTAATTGCCGAGGCTGGTCTGTCCGATCGGGGTTGAGAGCGTCGCGGTGCCGATCACCCACACCGCGGCGGTGCGGATACCCGCCATCATCACCGGCAGCGCCAGCGGCAGTTCGACCATGACGAGCGACTGCCGCGCGGTCATGCCGACGCCCTTGGCGGCCTCGATTAACGCCGGGTCGATGCCGTTCAATCCGGTGATGCCGTTGCGCAGCACCGGCAGCATCGAATAGAGCGCCAGCGCCAGCATCGCCGGCAGGAAGCCGAAGGCGGAGAAGGAAACGCCGAACCAGGCGAGCGTCACGGAGGCGGCCAGCAGCAACAGCGGATAGAACAGCGCGAGCAGCGCCAGCCCCGGTACGGTCTGCACGATGCTCGCAAGCGCGAGCAGGATGGCGCGCGGCGCCGGACGATTGCGCGTCAGGATCGCAAGCGGCAAGCTGACGGCGAGGCCAAGCGCGAGCGCGGCGAGACTCACCCGCACATGGTTGCCGAGATAGTCCGGGAGATGCGATAGCGCCTCGCCCCAGCGCGGATCGGTGAAGAGGCTCATGCCGCACCACTCTGCGGCAGCAGCGCGTTCAGCCGCTCGACCTGGCGCCGCGGCGTCCGCAACAGCTCGAGCACATAGGCATCACTGCTGTTCGACAACTCCGCCGGCGTGCCCTGCGCGAGCAGCTTTCCACCGCGCATTACCGCGATGCGGTCGGCGAGCAGGATTGCTTCCGTCATGTCGTGCGTGATCATCACGGTGGTCAGCCCAAGCTTGCGATGCAGCGAGCGATAGTCGTCGCCGAGCGCATCGCGGGTGAGGGGATCGAGTGCGCCGAAGGGTTCGTCCATCAGCACGATGCGGGGTTTTGCCGCGAGCGCACGTGCCACGCCGACGCGTTGGCGCTGGCCGCCCGAGAGTGCCTCCGGAAGCCGGTCATGGTGCGCAGCTCCGTCGAGTTGCACGAGATCGAGCAACTCGCCGACCCGCGCGGCGATGTCCGCGGCCGGCACGCCAAGCAGTTTTGGTGTGATGCCGATGTTGTCCGCAACGCTCAGATGCGGAAACAGCCCGCCGCTCTGGAAGACGTAACCGATCCGGCGCCGCAGCGCGACCGAATCGACGTTTCGCACATCTTCGCCCTCGACCGTGATGGTGCCACCGTCGGCCTCGATCAGTCGATTGGCGAGCCGGAGCAGCGTGGTCTTGCCCGATCCCGAACCTCCCACGATGGCCACAAACTCGCCCTCGGCGATATCGAGCGACACGTCATCGACGGCCTTGATCGGACCGAAGCGCTTGGTGACGAGGGTGTAGCCAATCATCGGCCTGGAGGGCATCGGGCGAGGGTTCTTTTGCTTACCCTCGGGGGAGGGCGAAGGGGATGACGAGACCCATGCGTACCACGCTTGGCGGCTTGATTGAACTTGGCCGCGCGAGCGGCTAAGGCATCGATCCGGGTTTGGAGGGAACACATGACAACGCCTACGGCGGTGGCGCTGGAAGATGCCAAGGTTGCGTTCCGGCTGGGGGACGGACGGGTCTACACGGCGGTGGAGAAGGCGCATCTGACGGTCGCGCAGGGCGAGTTCGTCGCCATTGTCGGCCCGACCGGCTGCGGGAAATCGACATTGCTCAACGTCGCAGCCGGGTTGCTCAAGCCGGCTGCCGGCAGCGTCAGGATCTTCGACCAGCCGCTCGCAGGGCTGAACCGGGATGCCGGCTACCTGTTTCAGGCCGACGCACTGTTCCCGTGGAAGACCGCGCTCGACAATGTCGCGATCGGGCTCGAGATCAAGGGCACGCCGCGTGCCGAGGCGCGGCCGCGGGCGCAGAAATGGCTTACGTCCGTGGGCCTCGGCGCCTTCGCCAATCGCTATCCGCACATGCTTTCGGGCGGCCAGCGCAAGCGCGTGGCGCTGGCGCAGGTGCTGATCCGGGATCCAAAAATCCTCCTGATGGACGAGCCCTTCGGGCCGCTCGATGCACAGACGCGTCAGGTAATGGGCAATCTGCTGCTCGACCTCTGGAACGCCGACCGCAAAGCCGTGCTGTTCGTGACCCATGATCTTGAAGAGGCGATCGCGCTCGCCGATCGCGTCGTGATCATGTCGGCGGGGCCGTCCTCGCGCATCATCGGCGACTGGCGTGTGACGCTGCCGCGCCCGCGCGACATCTTCGAGGTGCGGCTGGACAAGGAGTTCCACGCGCTCCACCGCGAGATATGGAGCGTGCTCAAGGATGAGGTGATGAAGGGCTACGCGCAATCCATCCAAGCGGCGGAGGCGGTCTGATGTCGCGCGTGACGCTGTTGGCGCTGCAAGTGCTGGTCGCCGTCGTCTGCATCGCAATGTGGCAATTGCTGTCGACCGTCCCGGTGTTCGGAAAAATCCTGCTGCCGCCGTTCTTCTTCTCCAATCCGGTCGACGTGTTCAGTCAGATCGTCAAATGGTTTGTCTCCGGCGTGATCTGGAAGCATCTCGCAATCACGCTCTGGGAATCCATCCTAGCGTTCGTGATCGGCTCGGTCGGCGGCGTCCTGGTTGGCTTCTGGTTTGCGCGGCAGCCGCTGGTCGCGGCGGTGTTCGACCCTTATGTGAAAATGGCCAACGCGCTGCCGCGTGTGGTGCTCGCACCGATCTTCGCGCTATGGCTTGGACTCGGCATCTGGTCCAAGGTCGCACTCGGCGTGACGCTGGTGTTCTTCATCGTGTTCTTCAACGTCTATCAGGGCGTCAAGGAGGTCAGTCGCACCGTGCTCGACAATGGCCGTATGCTCGGCATGAGTGAGCGGCAGTTGATGCAGCACGTCTATTGGCCCTCGGCGCTGTCGTGGATGTTCTCGTCGCTGCACACCTCGGTCGGCTTCGCCGTGGTCGGCGCGGTCGTCGGCGAATATCTGGGATCGGCGGCTGGGCTTGGCTATCTGATCCAGCAGGCCGAAGGCGTATTCGACGTCGCCGGCGTGTTTGCCGGCATGTTCGTGCTGTCGGCCTTCGTCATCCTGATCGACTTTGGCGTCACGCTGGCCGAGCGTCGCCTCCTGGTGTGGCGGCCGACCGCGTCGGATGGGCGCGGCTAGGACGTGTACGCAAAATGGCGAGATGTCGGCTTGGCCTCTCGGCGGCTTTGCACTTGTGGTGCCGGTAATTTTCTACCATCTTTCGATCTCGTCAATAGCGGAGCAACGCCTGCGCGAAGTAAGTTGATCAAAACTGGACCTGGACGGGTCCTTCTGCCGTCACTTGAGGAAATCAAACGGAGGAATGGTATGTCGGTCCCTTCCAAGTTCGAACGCAGCCTCCTCAGCCACGAAGAGTATGAGACGATCCGCCTCACGCACCATCCTGCCATTTATGACGTCGAGCTGGCCGAACTTGAAGCCATGCGCCCCCGCTTGCGCAAGATGCGTGACAAGGAGCGAACGCTAGGCCGACAAAGGCAACGAGAGGGGCGCGGAAAAGCCGAGGCTCGCGGCGCAAGCTTTCCAGGAACTGCCGAGCATGCATCGGAACGCAAGCAAGTCTTTGCGGCGGCGCTGAAGCGGCTGAACAATGAGCTCCGGCGTCTTCATAATCTGGCAGCTCGCACCGCACATGTCGAAGCGGCTCGAAAGGCGCTTAAACTGCATCGAGCTGCGAATTTCATGACTTATCCTCCCGCCGGAGCAACCGCGGACGAAGGCATGGTCCCGAACGCGAGCACACGTCGAAGAAAGATCATTACAGGCGCAAAAATCGGACGAGTGTCGCAAGCGACGAAGGTCGCGCAGGCGATACGCGACGCGCGAGGCACGTGAGCCTCTTTCCCGAATGACACGCCCTACGCGCGACGAGTGTTGATTGAGACGATGTGAGCCGAGGAGCTCGGTCCACCTCCCCACTGGGAGAGGTGGATACCTAACCTTCAGTCCAAGAGCTTGACGTCGTCAGGTGCCTGCGGCGGCGTCTTGATTGCGATCGCCTTGACCTGTCCGCTGATCGACTTGGTGCCGCCATGCGGCGTGCCCTTCGGAATGATGACGAGATCGCCCGGCTTCACCGTCACCTCCTTGTCGCCGAGCCAGATCGTCCCGGTCCCGTCCAGGATATACTGGATCTCGTTGGTGTTGGGATGCAGGTGCTTGGGCACATTGCCGACCTGGATCGACACGGTCGCGCCATCGGCGGTCATGAACGTCTTGGAGCGGTAGCCGACCTTGTTGGCGGGGCCCAGCGCGTCGCCTTCCATCTCACCGGGATGGATGATCTGTGCGGTGATGCTCTCGGCTGCCCACGCAGGTTGCAGCAGGTAGGTCGCGCCGCATCCGGCGGCAAAGGCGGTGGCCAGAGCGAATCCGGCAGTGAAGCGATTCATGGATAGTCCTCCCGATCACGAGTTTGTTGTTGTGCTGCTATGCTATTGCGTCGAAAGACCGATGAACAGTGCCTTGGGTTGCGCTTCTCAAGCCAGTTTCGCTGCTCTATGGTGCCGCCAGCCGAACGGAGGAAACCAATGAAGAACACGATTGCCAGGCTCGCCGGAGCGCTGCTCGCGCTGACGCTCACGACCGGTCTTGCCGCGGCGCAAAGCAAGGTCACCATTGCGGTCGGCGGCGGGGCCTGCCTGTGCTATTTGCCGACGGTACTGGCAAAGCAGCTCGGCGAGTACGAAAAGGCCGGCCTCAATGTCGAGCTCGTGGACCTCAAGGGCGGCTCGGACGCGCTCAAGGCCGTGCTCGGCGGCAGCGCCGATGTGGTCTCCGGCTATTTCGACCATTGCGTCAACCTCGCGGCCAAGAAGCAGGAGCTCCAGGCCTTCGTAGTCTATGACCGCTATCCCGGCCTCGTTCTGGTCGTCGCGCCGTCGCGGACCAATGACATCAAGTCGGTCAAGGACCTTGCCGGCAAGAAGGTCGGCGTCAGCGCGCCTGGCTCTTCCACCGACTTCTTCCTGAAATATCTCCTCAAGAAGAACGGGCTCGATCCCGCCGGTACCGCCGTGATCGGCGTCGGCCTTGGCGCGACCGCGGTCGCCGCGATGGAGCAGGGGCAGCTCGACGCGGCCGTGATGCTCGATCCCTCGGTCACCGTGCTCCAGGGCAGCCACAAGGATTTGCGCATCCTCAGCGACACCCGTACCCAGAAGGATACGCTCGAGACGTTCGGTGGCGAATATCCGGGCGGCGCGCTGTACTCGACCGCGGCCTGGGTCAACGGTCACGAAAAGGAGACGCAGGCGCTCACCAATGCGATCCTGGGCACGCTCGCCTGGATCCATTCGCATTCGCCCGAAGAGATCATGGCGAAGATGCCGGAGGAGATGGTCGGCAAGAACAAGGACCTCTATCTCGCTGCGTTGAAGAACACGATCCCGATGTTCTCCGAAACCGGCAAGATGGACCCTAAGGGCGCCGATGCCGTGCTTGCGGTGTTCAGCGTCGGCTCGCCTGAGGTGGCCAACGCCAAGATCGATGTCAGCAAGACCTTCACCAACAAGTTCGTCGACCAGGCCAAGAAGACCACGGGCATGAACGCCAAATAGCTGACGCGAAGGCGTGGTAATCAGGCGTCATGACGTCACCGATCATTCATCGCGTCACGACGCTTGATCTTGCGGTGCGCCCGATCGTCTGGCCGTTCGCCGAGGAGCGGCGTGCCGAGATCGCGGCGCATTTCGCCGAGAAGCAGCGGGAGCGGCCGAGAATCTGGAACGGTCGCGTCCTGCTCGGGCGCGATGCCGTGTTCACGGACGGCCATCTTGCCGCGACCTATTTCGAAACCGATTTCGCGAGCTTCCTCGCCTGGCGCGACTGGGGCTTTCCCGATCCGGCCGTGTTCAACGGATTTGGCATGGGCGCCCTGCGCGCCTCCGACGGCGCCTTCATCATGGGCGAGATGGCACAGCATACTGCCAATGCGGGGCGCATCTATTTTCCCTCCGGCACGCCCGACCTCGAAGATGTCATGGATGGCGCGCTCGACATTCCCGGCAGCGTCGTGCGCGAAATTGGGGAGGAGACCGGCCTGACGGCGGACGACTACCGGGTCGAGCCGGATTGGCACTGTGTTGCAACAGGCCCGGCGATTGCAATGATCAGGGTCCTCAACCTGAATATGCCGGGCGAGGTGGCCCGTGCCCGGATCGAAGCCAATCTCGCGCGCGAGATCGAACCCGAATTGTCAGCCATTCATCTCGTGCGCGAGATGAGCGATCTCACGCCATCCATGCCGCGATTTGTCACGGCCTTCGTCGAGCGACAGTTCACTTCGCGCTGATGCACGAGGCTTGACATCGCAGAGCCCAGCCCATGTGATGGGCAAAAAGAAAAACAAAAAGAATGCAATGCACAATCGTCCAGGGAGGTTTTGATGCGCTTGCGCATGGCTGCCCGCATGGCGTGTGGGCTGATGGTCGCGATTGCGACAACGGGTCTGGTCGTGTCCGCCCAGGCTCAGGACAAGAAAATCAAGATCGGCGTTATTTTTGACCTGACCGGCCCGCTCCCGGGCGGTGGCTCCGAGCTCGAATATATCGGCACCAAGATCATCCTCGACCAATTTAGCAAGAGCGGCGTCGAGGGTTACAAGGTCGAGGCTGTCTACGCTGATGCCCAGAGCAAGCCCGACATTGCCATCAACGAGTCCGTGCGCCTGCTCGAGCAGGAGAAGGTGGACATGGTGCTCGGCTTCTTCTCCTCGGCGCAATGCGTGCCGGTGGCGGCCCGCGTCGAGCAGCTGAAGAAGTTCATGTGGATGACGACCTGCATCTCGTCCGCCGTGTTCGCCGACAAGAACTACAAATACGTCTTCCGGCCG
Source organism: Pseudomonadota bacterium (assembly GCA_023388935.1). GTDB lineage: Bacteria > Pseudomonadota > Alphaproteobacteria > Rhizobiales > Xanthobacteraceae > Bradyrhizobium. Next base: position 20,852 of record JAEWFG010000378.1, read on the forward strand.
CAGGCGAGCGGCGACCAGTTCGGTGCGATGACGATGGATTTCATCGCGCAGAACGCCAAGGCGAAGCTGGGCAAGGAGCCGAAGGACCTCCGCGTCGCCATCATCCACGAGGACGGCTCCTACGGCGTCGACGTCTCCAAGGGCAATGAGGCCGGCGCGAAGAAGGCCGGCTTTAATGTGGTCCTGAAGGAGGGTTATTCGGCGACCGCACCGGATCTCTCCGCGCTGGTGACCAAGCTGAAGCGCGCCAAACCCGACGTGATCTTCCATACCGGCTACAATCCCGACATCACACTGTTGCTGCGGCAGGCGCGCGAGCAGGGCCTGAAGTTCGCAGCTCTCGTCGGTCATGGCGCCGGCTACGGTGTCTATGAGAAGCTCAAGGAAGGGATGGGCACTGACGCGAACTACATCTTCAACACCGACCCGATCTCGATCTGGCTTGCCAACCAGAAGACGATGGATCCGAAGCTCGCGCCGGTCATCAAGATGGTCGGCGAGGAGTTCGACAAGATCAAGCCGGGCGTAGCAATCCGCTCCGCACATGTCGGTATTGGCGCATCCAACACCTACGTCTTCATGAACGACGTTCTCCCGCGCGCGATCAAGAAGTATGGCGGCGTCGATCCCGACGCCCTGCGCAAGGCCGCGCTCGACACAGACATCCCCGAAGGCGGCACCATGCTCGGCTTCGGGGTGAAGTTCTACGGCGAAGGTACGCCGATGGCCGGGCAGAACGAGCGGTCATTTCCGGTCGTGATCCAGTATATCGACGACAAGTCCTCCGTAGTGTGGCCCAAGAGCCAGGCGCAGCGCGAGGCTGTGCTGCCGGTGCCGAAGGGCACCACCTACAGCAACCAGTAGCGCGGAGTGCTCCGGTGTTGGAGGTCAGCGGGCTCGTGAAGCGGTTTGGTGGCTTCACCGCCGTCAACAACGTGTCGTTCAGGGTCGATCAGGGCGAGATCCTAGGTCTGATCGGCCCCAACGGCTCGGGCAAGAGCACGATCTTCAATATGCTGTCCGGCACGCTGGCGCCGACTTCCGGCTCGATCCTGTTCGGTGGGCGTGAGATTTCTGGCCTCGCGCCACACCGGATCATCAACAGTGGCGTCGGCCGCACTTTCCAGATCCCGCGGCCGTTCCGTCGCCTGACGATTTTCGAGAACGTTACACTCGCCGGCTTCTACGGTCAGGGTCGAGATAGCCGGGCCAGGGCGGAGGAGGCGGCCGAGCGATCGCTTGCAATGGTTGGCCTGCCGACCGATCGCCATGCCAGCGTCGACGGACTGGGCGCAGCCGGCTTGAAGAAACTCGAGCTGGCGAAAGCGCTCGCCACCGCGCCAAAATTGCTGCTTGCCGACGAGAGCCTTGGCGGTCTCGACGAGGCCGAGATGGACCAGGCGGCCAACATGCTGCGCAACATCCGCGACGAGCTCGGCATCACCATCATCTGGGTCGAGCACATCATGGGCGTTTTGATGCGCGTCGTCGATCGCGTCATGGTGCTCGATCACGGCGAGAAGATCTCTGAAGGCGTACCGAGCGTGGTCGCGGGCGACCCGCGCGTCATCGAGGTCTATCTCGGCACCGACGCCGAGACCACGCAGGCCGCGGCTGCGGAAGCGCGCCGCCGCGCGGGAGGCTAGACGATGCTGGAACTCCGCGCCGTCAATGCCGGCTATGGCACGTTCCAGGCGCTGTTCGACGTCGATCTGGACGTGAAGGCCGGCGAGGCCGTCGGCGTCATCGGTCCGAACGGCGCCGGCAAGACCACCCTGATGCGCGTCATCTCCGGCCTGATCCGTCCCTCGCGCGGGTCGATCAAAATGGAAGGCGTCGATGTCGTGGCGACGCCGCCGCACAAGATCGTCAGCCTCGGGATCGCGCATGTTCCGGAGAACCGGCGGTTGTTTCCGCAGCTCTCGGTCGACGACAATCTCAAGATGGGCGCTTTCATGAAGGAGGCGCGCGGCCACTATGCCGAGCGGCTCGATGTCGTGTTCGACCTGTTTCCGCGCCTGAAGGAGCGCCGTCATCAGATGGCGGGCACGATGTCCGGCGGCGAGCAGCAGATGTGCGCAATCGGCCGCGCGTTGATGTCGAATCCAAAACTCTTGCTGCTCGACGAGCCCTCGGCGGGATTGGCGCCGGTCGTGGTGCAGCAGGTGTTCGAGCTGGTGAAGCGGATCCGCGCCAGCGGGCTAACCGTGTTGATCGTCGAGCAGAACGTGCAGCAGGTGCTGCGGGTGGTCGACCGCGCCTATCTGATCGAGGCGGGCACGATCAGGGTATCCGGTACCTCGGCCGAGATGCTGGCGAGCGACACGGTCAAGGAAGCGTATCTCGGGGTGTGAGGGGCATGCAGGCATTCCTCGACATTTTCGACATCTATCTGCTGGAAGCCGTCATCAACGGCATCCTGCTCGGTGGCGTGCTGGCGCTGCTCGCGCTCGGGCTCAATTTGATCTTCGGCGTCATCGACGTGACCTGGATCTGCTACGCTGAGCTCGTGATGATCGGCATGTACGCCATGTATTTCCTCGTGCAATATTTCGGCGTCAGCTATTTCGTCGCCGCGCCGCTCACGATCCTGCTGGTCGCAGTTCTCGGCGCGCTTCTGCACTACCTCGTGATTGCGCCGCTGCTGACCGCGCCGCCGATCAACCAGTTGCTGGCCACTGGCGGCGTGCTGTTCGTGCTCCAGAGCTTCGCCACCGTCGCCTTCGGCATCGACTTCCGCAATCTCGGCATCCGCCTGCCAGTGCTGGCCTTCGGTGACATGAATTTCAGCTACGCGCGGCTGCTCTCGTTCCTGGCCGCGCTGGTCGGCATGATCGCCGTCTACCTCTTCATGACACGGACCTTCACCGGCACTGCCATCCGCGCCATCTCGCAGGACCGGCAGATCATGGCGCTGATGGGCGTCGACACGAAGCGGATGTATCTCATCACGTCGGCGCTCGGCGGCGCGCTGGCCGGACTCGCCGCGTGCCTGCTGGTGTTGCAGTATGACGTGCACCCCTTCGTCGGCCTCTCGTTCGGGCCGATCACCTTTCTGATCTGCGTGCTCGGCGGGCTCGGCAATTTTATCGGCGGCTTCATCGCGGCCTTCGTCTTCGCCGAGATCATCTCCCTCGGCGGTCTCTTCTCCGATCTCGAATGGGGTTATGTGCTCGCCTTCGCCTTCTTCATCGTCATGATGTTCATCCGGCCCGCGGGCCTGCTGGCGAGGCGCCGATGATGGGGCAGGGCCGGCTCGCTGCACGGGCGGTGGGACTGGGGACGCTGGTTGCGCTGCCCTTCGTCTATCGCGATCCCTATCATCTGCACATCCTGGTGCTGATCCTGATCTGGTCGTTCGCCTATACGTCCTGGTCGATGATGGGGCGGTTCGGCCTGGTCTCGCTCGGCCATGGCGGGTTCATGGGGATCGGGGCCTACGTCACGGCTCTGCTTTGGAATCATCTCGGACTGTCGCCCTGGATCGGCATTCCCGTCAGCATGGTGGCGGCCGGCGCGCTGGCGCTGATCGTCGGCTACCCCTGTTTCCGCTTCCGCATCACCGGCCACTATTTCGTGCTGGTGACGCTGGCGCTCTCCGGCATCGTGCTCCAGGTCATCACTGCGACGCGCGACTATACCGGCGGCTCGCTCGGCTATACGCCGAACCGGGCCTTGGGCAACAAGCTGCTGGCGCTCCAGTTTGACGACAAGACGACGTGGTACCTGATCGCGCTCGCGGTCTGGCTTGGAGGCATCGTGGTCTGGCATCGGGTCGACCGCAGCATGGCACGCTATGCGCTGGAGGCGATCTCGGAGGACGAGGACGCCGCGGCCGCTGCCGGCGTCGACGTCACTGCGGAGAAGCTGAAGATCACGCTGCTCAGCGCATTGATGACGGCACTCGCGGGCGCGATCTACTGCCAGTACCAGATGTTCATTACGCCCGACACGGTCAGCGGCATCGCCGTGTCGCTTCAGATGGTGTTCGCGGCGATCGTCGGCGGCCTGTTCGTCTCGCTCGGCCCGACCGTCGGCGCCATCATCACCATCTTGTTGGCCGAGACCCTGCGCATCGGCTTCGGGACTAAGGCGGTCGGCTGGGACAACCTCGTCTACGGCGTGCTGCTCGTCCTTTTCATCATATTCCTTCCCAAGGGCATCCTTGGTAGCTTGCTCGACCGATTGAAGCCGCAACGCAAGGTACCCCGCGCTCATGAGCAAGAATCCGTCCAAATCGCTCGCCCAGGAGCTTGATCGCTACATCACGCCATTCCGCTACGATGGATCTGGCAAGTTTCACCTCAAGGCGCACAAGACCAGCGAGAAAGGCGATCTCGACAAGGAGAAGGCGCAGGAGATTCTCGACGCCAACAAGAAGCGGCTGATCGATTTCCAGGAGAAGCTCTACGCCCAGGACCGCTGGTCGCTGCTGATCGTGCTCCAGGGCATGGACGCCGGCGGCAAGGATTCCGCGATCAAGGCGATCTTCGAGGGCATCAATCCGCAGGGCTGCGAGGTCCACGCCTTCAAGCAGCCGAGCAGCAAGGAGCTCAACCACGACTTCCTCTGGCGCCACGTCATCGCGCTGCCCGAGCGCGGCCACATCGGTATCTTCAACCGCTCCCATTACGAGGAATGCCTGGTGACACGCGTACACCCGGAGATCCTCGCCAAGGAGAAGCTGCCGCCGAAGCTCGTCACCAGGAACATCTGGAAGGAGCGGTTCGAGGACATCTCTGCCTTCGAGCGCTACCTCTGCCGCAACGGCACCGTAGTGTTGAAATTCTTTCTCAATCTCTCCAAGGAGGAGCAGCGTGAGCGCTTCCTCGACCGGCTGGAGGATCCGGCCAAGCAGTGGAAGTTTTCCATGGACGACATCGAGGAACGCGCGCTGTGGCCGCGCTACCAGGCGGTCTATCAGGACATCGTCCGGCACACGTCCACGTCCCATGCGCCCTGGTATGTCGTGCCGGCCGACCACAAATGGTTCGCGCGCGTCGTGATTGGCTCGGCGATCGTCGCTGCGCTCGAAAAGCTCGACTTGCGTTTCCCCCGCGCGGACAAGGCCTCGCTGGAGGAGTTCAAGGAGGTGCGCGAGGCGCTGGAGCGCGAAGGGAAGGGGAAGCGATGAGGCGGCGCGGACTTTGACTGGGCCGCATTTGTTCTACGCTCGATTCGCCGAGCTTTGTTCCGGAGTCGAGGTGGTCGTGCTGAAGTCTGTTCTTGCCATGTCCGCACTTGCTACGCTCGTGATGAGTGCGCCGGCGCGCGCCCAAACCTACGCTCCCCGTTCTCCCGTCTGCCTGCACGTCTTCGGTGAGCTCGAAGGCGAGCGGATGGATTGCATCTTCACCTCCATCGCCCAGTGCCGGGCCTCCGCATCGGGTCGGCCGGCGACCTGCCTGATGAATCCCTATTTTGCGCAGGCGTCCGGCGTGCCGCGATCGAGGACGGGACGGCGCGCTCGCTAAATGATCAGCTTGTCGGTGACGGCCTTGATCGCGTCGATGTAGGGCTTTGTGGGACGCAAATACGAGATCGGGTCGGTCGCGATCACGCCTTGCGGCGTCACCACGAACATCGACTGATGGCCGCCATAGCGGAAGATGTAGACGTTCTCTGTGCCGTCGACCTTCTTGGTCGAAGTCTGCTGCGGATTTTGCGCGGCAGCGAATCCAAGCCCGGAAATGGAAGCCGCGAGCGCGGCGAGGCAAATCGATATCTTCATGTGTTGCGTTCTGGAAATGACGGAGGGCGAAGAGGCGGATATCCTCGCGATCACAAATGCTGCAGGGAAGACTTTATTCCGCAGCATTGAGTCGCGGGGCCCATCCGGGCCGACAATTCATGTCGCTGTGCGTGGTCGCTTAAGGAACTCGCACGTTCAATTGTGATCTCTCACTCCATTGATCCCGCTTGACAGTTTTGTGTCACGGGAGGAGCATGGCGCTGGTCGCAAACAAGCGACGCGTATCGTCCACCTCATGAGCAAGGGGAGGTCTATGACACCACCTCCGCAAATCCAGCCGCGTTAAGTGCGATGGAGCTCGTTCGGACTATCGCATAGCGGCGGAAACCGCGAACGGCACGCCGGGATAAGGTTTAGCGGGCTGCATCAGTGAGGCAAGGCCCCTACCGTCCCGGCGCTGTATTTTGTAATGCGCTGAACGTAACGGATGGCTGTCACGAGGCCACCGTGGTGAGCGTCTTTAGCATCCTCTCTCTCCTCCTCCTCGCCGTCATTCCGGGTTGATTCCCGGAGTGACGGGAGAGGTTTTCTGCGCTGTGTTCCCGTACTTCTCTTGCGCAGAGCTCGCGGTTCCCGTTCGTGCGCTGCGGCAAATGCCAAGAGAATGTCGTCTCGGTGGCCAACTTCCGACACAGGATCGGGGCGAATAGCTGCAATCCGACCTGACGCAGTGCTTCGGCGGCGAAAGTCCCGACTTCGACGGCGCATTTTTCAGGGAATCCTCGTGTCGCATAAGCTTGCCTCCGCGCTTCTCGCAGCGCTCTTCCTCGCCATCTCATCTTTACCCGGCGCCTATGCCGAGCCGCTCACGCCCACCGCCAACGGTGCGGCTGTAGTGTCGCCCGGCCAGGCCAAGCGCGCACTGGAGACGCTCCAGGACGACAAGAAGCGCGCGCAGATGATCGACACGTTGCGCGCAATCGCGAACGCGTCCGGTCCGCAGCAATCCGCCACGCCCGTGCCCGAGCAGAAATCGCCGATCCCGCTCTCGGCCGATGGTCTCGGCGCGCAGCTCCTGCTCACCGTGTCCGAACAGATCAGCGAGATCTCGCGCGAGATCGCCGATGTCGCGCGGACGATCACGCACTTCCCGGCCTTCTATTACTGGATCGTGCGGACCGCCAATGATCCGGCGGCCTACAATCTCCTGATCGAGATTGCCTGGAAGCTGGCGCTGGTGTTCGGTTGCGCCTTCTGTGCGGAGTGGGTGATCTTCCGCATGATCCGGCGTCCAGTCGCTTTCCTGGAAGGACGCATGCCGCAAACCGCGCGCCTGCCGGTGCAGACGCTGCCGATTGCCGATCCGCCGTCGTCAGTGGCCGACGTGACGCCCGCGCCTGAATTGCAAAAGCGCCACCATAATCTGGCCCGGGCGTGGCAACTTCTGCTGCGGCTGCCTTTTGTGCTCGGGCGCCTCGTGCTCGAGCTGCTCCCGGTGTTCCTCTTTGTCGGCTTGGCAACCGCTTTGCTCGGAACGGAGATCGGCGATCCCGCAACCGCCCGCCTCGTGATCCTCGCGGTCGTCAATGCCTATGCGTTCTCGCGCGGACTCATCTGCGTGGTCCGTTCGCTCGCGGGTCCATTCGGCCTGTTTCCGGTACGCGCCGAGACTGCGGCCTATATCGAGATCTGGGCGCGCCGCATTGTCGGCGTCGGCGTGTCCGGCATCGCCTTCGCCAATGTGGCGCTGCTGCTCGGTCTGCATCGCGTCGGCTACGCCGCACTGTTGCGAATGGTGATGCTGGTCGTGCATCTCTTCGTCGTCGTCATTATCCTGCAGTGCCGCCGTCAGGTCGCCGAGGCCATCCGCGCGCCGGCCGACCGGCAGGGGATCGCAGCCCGTCTGCGCAACCGCATCGCCGGCGGCTGGCACTATCCCGCCATCGCGCTCGATCTCGCGCTGTGGGCGGTCTGGGCGCTCAACATCCGCAACGGCTATTCGCTGTTGCTGCAATATTTCGTCGGCACCGCCGTGGTCGCGCTGGTCACCCGCGTCGCCATCATGGTGACGCTGGGCCTGATTGACCGCGGCTTCCGCATCAAGCCGGAGATCCTCCAGCGCTTTCCTGGCCTGGAGATCCGCGCCAACCGCTATCTGCCACTGCTACGCAAGATCGTATCTAGCGTGATCACCCTCATCGGCTTCGTCGCCGTGCTCGAGGTCTGGGGCGTGGACGCCATCGTATGGTTCTATGGTGGCCAGATTGGCGGCCGGCTGATCTCGGCTGTGGTGACTATCGGCATCGCCGTATTCATCGCTGCAGCGATCTGGGAAGCCAGCAATGCGTTCCTGGACAGCCAGATCAATACGCTGTCACGCGATGGACACTACGCCCGTGCCGCGCGCCTGCGCACCTTCCAGCCGATGCTGCGGACTGCGCTGCTCTGCCTGATTGCTACTGTTGTCGGGCTCACGGCGCTGAGCGAGATCGGCGTCAACGTTGCGCCACTGCTCGCGGGCGCCGGCATCATCGGTATCGCCATCGGCTTCGGCTCGCAGAAGCTGGTGCAGGACCTCATCACCGGCCTGTTCCTGCTGCTGGAGAACACAGTTCAGGTTGGTGATAACGTCAGCGTTTCCGGACTTTCCGGCGTGGTCGAGAACGTCTCGATCCGCACCATTCGGCTCCGCGCCGGCGACGGCGCCGTGCACATCGTGCCGTTCAGTGCGGTGACGACCATCACCAATGCCAGCCGCGGTGCCGGCAATGCATCCGTCAGCGTCAATGTTGCCTACAAGGAGGACACCGACCGCGCCGGCCAGATCCTCAAGGACATCGTCGAGGAGATGCGCCGCGAGCCGGAATTCCGCGCGGCGATCCGCGGCGACCTCGATCTATGGGGCATCGACAAGGTCGACGGCGCGATGGTGTCGATCGTCGGCCAGATCCGCTGCACCGAGGCCGGCCGCTGGCCGGTCCAGCGCGAATTCAACCGCCGCATGAAGCTGCGCTTCCAGCAGAACGGCATCGAGGTCGCGTCCCCCGTCCAGACCATCTTGATGCAGATCGCGCCGCCGGCTGATAGCTCGGTCCATCTGACGCCGCGGCGGGCGACCGGATAGTTCCTTCGCAAAAATTCCAGCTTGCCTCTGCTCGCCCGGCAGCGTTCACTCCGACTTCAGTCCGCTGACAAGATGCGGGCGGCAACAGGGGTGGGGAGAGAATAATGCGGGGGCTGTGGGCCGCGTTGCGTGGCCATGTGATCGTCATTTGCGGCTTGGTCGGACCTGCAGTGTGGACTGCACCGGCTAGCGCGCAGCCGTTTCCATCGCGCCCGATCACCCTCGTGGTGCCGTTCGCGGCGGGCGGCCCGACCGACACGCTGGCGCGGATCCTGTCGGAGCGGATCGCCGCCGAGCTGCACACGACGGTCGTAGTCGAGAACGTGGCGGGCGCCTCAGGCAGCATCGCTGGCGCCCGCGTGGCACGCGCAACGCCCGACGGCACGACGATCACCATCGGCCATTGGGGCACGCATGTGCTCAATGGCGCGATCTTCAAGCTGCCGTATGACGTGATTGCCGATTTCGAGCCGGTTGCGACGATTGCGATGGGGACGCAGCTCATCGTCGGCCGGAAGTCGCTCGAGGCCAACAATCTGAAAGAAATGATCGCGTGGTTGAAGGCCAGCCCCAGCAAGGCGACCGCTGGGACGGCCGGCGCCGGCACGGGCGCCCATGTTGCCGGCGTCTTCTTCAAGGAGAAGACCGGCACCGACTTCCAGTTCGTGCCCTATCGCGGCGCCGGGCCGGCCATGATCGATCTCGTCGCAGGCCAGATCGATATCATGTTCGACCAGGCGTCGAACTCGCTGCCGCAATACAAGAACGGTGCGATCAAGGCGTTTGCGGTGACGTCGCCGACGCGGCTTGCGTCCGCGCCCGACATTCCGACCGTCGACGAGGCGGGCCTGCCCGGCCTCTACATCTCCTACTGGCACGGCATCTGGGCACCGAAGAACACGCCGAAGGAGATCGTCACAAAGCTTAACGCGGCGTTCGTCACCGTGCTGGCCGATTCGTCCGTGAAGCGGCGCTTTGCTGAATTGGGGCAGGAGATTCCGCCGCTGGATCAGCAGACGCCCGCGGCGCTTGCGGCCTTCCAGAGGGCCGAGACCGAGAAATGGTGGCCGATCGTGAAGGCCGCCGACATCAAGCCGGAATAGTTTCGCGCGGTTAACTTTTGCGTCGTGCACAACCTGCGATCTGCATGAAAATCTCGCTGCGGTGCGAGATCACAATCGATGCCAGAGTTTCTACGTCCTTGATCTCAGGTGAGCGCTGGCCGACAATGTTTGTGGTTCAATAAGAAACTCCCTGGGGGAATTCGTGAATAGACCTGCTCGGGTCAGCACCCATTCGACATCATCCGATTCCACGCATGGCATGACGCTGTTGCGCGATCCCTTGCTCAACAAGGGCACCGCCTTTACCGAGCAGGAGCGCGACGCGCTCGGCTTGCGCGGCCTGCTGCCGCCGTGCGTGCTGACGATGGAGACCCAGGCCGAGCGCGTGCTCACCAATCTGCGCACGCTGCCGACCGATCTCGAGAAATACGTCGCGCTGAACTCGCTGCATGACCGCAACGAGGCGCTGTTCTTCCGCGTGGTCGTCGACAACATCGACGAAATCCAGCCGATCATCTACACGCCGACGGTCGGGCTCGCCTGCCAGAAATACGGCCTGATCTTCCAGCGGCCGCGCGGCATGTTCATCTCCTCGCGCGATCGCGGGCAGATCGCCGAGATCCTGAAGAACTGGCCCTATCCGGCGAAGCTGATCGTCGTGACCGACGGCGAGCGCATCCTGGGCCTCGGCGATCTCGGCGCCAACGGCATGGGCATCCCGGTCGGCAAGCTCTCGCTCTATTCGGCCTGCGCCGGCGTGCATCCCGAGCATTGCCTGCCGATCGTGCTCGACATGGGCACAAACAACGAAGAGCTCTTGAACGATCCCTACTATCTCGGCCTACGTGAGCGGCGGCTCACTGGCGAGGCCTATGACAGCTTCGTCGATGAATTCATGCAGGCCGCGCGAAAAACGTTTCCGGGCGTGCTGATCCAGTTCGAAGATTTCGCCAATCACTCGGCATTCAAGCTGCTGCACAAATATCGCGATGAGGCTTGCGTCTTCAATGACGACATCCAGGGCACCGCGGCGGTGGCGCTCGCCGGCCTGTTCTCGGCGCTGCGCGTATCCGGCGGCAAGCTGAGGGACCAGCGCATCCTGTTCCTCGGCGCCGGTGAAGCTGCGACCGGCATCGCCGATCTCGTCGTCTCCGCCATGATGGCAGAGGGCGCCTCGGAGGCAGAGGCGCTCGGGCGCAACTGGCTGGTGGATTCGCGCGGTCTCGTCGTCGGCGGCCGTGAAGGCCTCTCAGGCCACAAGCTCCGCTATGCGCATGCCGGCCAGGCGCCGATCGCCGACTTCCTCACCGCGATCAAGACGCTGAAGCCGACGGCGATCATCGGCGTTGCCGCGGTCGGCGGCGCCTTCACGCCCGAGGTGCTCAAGGCGATGGCCGAACTCAACGAGCAACCGATCGTGTTCGCGCTCTCCAACCCGACCTCGAAGGCCGAATGCTCGGCCGAGGATGCCTATCGCTACACGGAAGGCCGCGCGCTGTTCGCCTGCGGCAGCCCATACGACCCGGTGAAGCTGAGCGGCCGTACCTTCGTGCCTCGCCAGGGCAACAACTCCTACATCTTCCCCGGCGTCGGCCTCGGGGTCATCGCGAGCGGCTCGCGGCTGGTGACGGACGAGATGTTCATGGCGGCCGCTCATACCCTTGCCGATTGCGTCGGCAAGGAGGACCTGGATCAGGGTAGCCTCTATCCGGCACTGCCCCGCATCCGTGAGGTCTCGGCCCGCATCGCCGCCGCTGTCGCGGACGTCGCCTATCAGAGCGGGCTCGCCGACGGCCCGGCGCCGAACGACGTGAAGGACCTGGTCCAATCACAGATGTACGAGCCGCAGTACTGAGCCGGCGGCTCAGTCCGGCCCTCGGTTAGGTCAGCACGGCGATACCATTTCAGGTGGAATCGCCGTTGTGCTGCACGGCCCTATATGCGACAGTCTGTAGCGTTACAAGAATACTCAAGTCGCAAGGTCAGATGTCATGGACGATCGTTTGCCCGAACTGGGCGACCTCGAGCGCGAGGTCATGCAATTGGTTTGGGCCCACGGTCCGGTGACGGCCGAGGTCGTGCGCGAGCGGTTGTCGCGGCGTCTGAAGGAATCGACGGTCCGCACCGTGCTGCGCCGGCTGGAAGAAAAGGGCTACGCTCGCCACACCGTGGACGGGCGCACCTATGTCTACCACGCTGCCGAAGAGCGCGCGCGGGTTGCAGCCAAGGCGGTGCAGCGCATCGTCGATTGGTTCTGCAACGGTTCGATCGAGGAGGTCCTCGTCGGCATGGTGGACAATGCGATGCTCGACCAGCAGCAATTGCGCACGCTGGCCGACCAGGTGGCCAAGGCGAAGAAGGCGAGGGGAGTGAAGAAGGAATGATCGCAACTCTGGCGGAGGCGGCGCTACGCTCCTTTGTGCTGGGAGGCGTCGTCTGGTTCGGTCTCAATCTCTTTCGTGTGCGCAATCCGCACGTCCATATGACGGCATGGGTCGTCGTGCTGTTCGCGTCGCTGGCGATGCCCTTCGTGATGCATTGGCCGACGCTGACGATTACCCGGCTGCCTTTGCCGGTCTCCATGCCGGACGAATTGTGGTCGGCCGATATCTCGATGCTGGAGACGCCGCAGCCGACTTTGCCCATCGCGTCCGGTGCGGCTGTTACGCCGCCGGCCAGAAGCGGCGTTTCGATCGATTGGTGGCTGGTGGCCACGATCGTCTATGTCGGCATCGCCGGTCTGTTGCTGCTGCGGTTGGCCATCGGTCTCTGCCTGACCTGGCGTCTGGCACGCGCGGCAAAGCCGATGAAGGGCCCGCAAATGATCGACGCCGACGTGCGCGTCAGCTGCGACGTTGGCGGTCCCGTCACCTTCGGCTCGACCATCCTGGTGCCGCCGGAATTTGCCGGCTGGAACGCCAAGAAGCGCCTTGCGGTGCTCGCGCATGAGAGCGCGCACGTCGCCAATCGCGATTTCTATGTGCTCTTGCTCGCGTCCCTGAACCGCGCGGTGTTCTGGTTCAGCCCGCTCTCTTGGTGGCAGCTCTCGCGCCTCGCCGAACTCGCCGAGATCATCAGCGACGCGGAGGCGATCGGGGTGATCGACGACCGGCTGTCCTATGCCGAAATCCTGCTCGATGTCGCAACCAGCGTGAAGCCGCGCCCCTTGGAGCTTGCCATGGCGCGGGCGTCGACCGTGCGCGCGCGCGTCGAACGCATTATGGCAGCCGCGGCCATGCCCGTCGCGGTCGGCTGGCGCAAGCGGCTGTGGATCGCGGCCGCGATCGTCCCGGCCGTGATCGTGTCTGCCGGCATGATCGCCTATCGCACGCCGGACCCCGCGCCCGCCGCCGCGGATACCGGCGAGGTGCCCGCCCAGCACTATCGACCCTTCGTCAATTTCTACGCCATGGGGCCGGCCTCGGTGTTCGCCATCTTCCGCGAGGGCGACGAGCTGTACGGTCAGCTCACCGGGCAGCGCAAACTGCGCCTGACGGTTGGCAGTGACGGCACGGCGTCCTATCCGGCCCCGTCCGGCGAGATCACGTTCCCGCTCGATGCGGAGCGTCGCTCCTCCGAGCTGATGTTGCGCATGAATGGTCGCGACGTGCGCGCGGTTCGCGTCGCCGAGATGTCGACTGCGGTCGCCGATCCGGCAGCGCTCGGTCAATATGTTGGCTGGTACAGGATCGCGCCGAACCGTGTGCTCACAGTACGCCGCGACGGCGACCGTCTCTGGTTGCAGGAAACCGGGCAGGGTGCAACGCAGGTCCTCACCGAAGGTGGCGATGCCTTCTCTTTCCACGGCGACCATCTCCTGATCTTCCTGCGTGACGAGCAAGCAAGAGTCTCGCGCGTTCTGGTCCAGAACGCGGTGTTCGGCGCGCGCCTCGCGCCGCGGATCGACTCGGCGGTGGCGCAGGCGATCGAGGCCGACTTCGCGCGCCGCCTCGCCGAAGTTCCGGATCGCTTCCGGGAGCAGGTCCCGGCCGCCGGCGGCAAGGAGATGATCCTGCGCGGGATCGAGGACCTGCGCAGCAGCATGCCGAACTACGACCGCATGAGCGCGCCGCTCGCCGCCAAGGTGCATCGGCAGCTCGGTGAACTGCACGCGACATTCCTGGCGCTCGGCGCAGTGGAGTCGATCTTCTTCCGTGGCGTCGGCCCCGGCGGCTACGATATCTACGGCGCGAAGTTCGAGAACGGCACGGCGGAATTCCGCCTGCTGCTCGAGCCCGACGGCAAGGCCGGCGACGTGATCTTCCGGCCCGACGGCAACGACGAGCTCGGCGGCATCGTGCCTTGCTCGGAGGAGGCGAATGTGCGCGGCCGCGCCGGCACCTCGCCGATCAGGATCATGGTCTATAACGAGATGGGCGACGACATCCAGGTCTTCAATCTCGACGCCGACGGTAATCGCAGGATGCAGAGCGTGGTCAGGCCCAATATGTCCTGGGCCTCGCTGACAACCGTGAACAATCCCTGGGTGGTTGCCGACAAGTCGGGGCGATGCCTTGAGGTCCTGATGCCGGGCCGGCAGACACGCTTTCACAATGTCGAAGCCTCAAATCTCGGCACACGTCAGGGGCGTGCCGCGCGCCGCGCCGTTCCGATCGCCGATGGCGAGGAGATGCTGCGCCGCTACATCGAGGGCGTCGGCAAGGGGCAGCCCGACTACGAGCACATGACGTCCGAAGTGGCGGACATCACGCGTCAGCAGCTTCCATTCGATCAGGCAATCCTGGCGCGGCTGGGTGCGTTGCGCGCGATCTCCTTCCGCGGCGTCACTGCGCTCGACAGCGATATCTACATTGCCCAATTCGCCAACGGGTCGGCGGAATGGCGCATCGGTGTCAGGAGCGGCACGATCACGAAAATCGCGCTCGGGCCCAATTTCTAGGATGGGTACCGCTGCCGGTCTGCCAGACCGGCGGCTCCCGATTTCTTGACCGCGGTATGTCAATCTCCGCTTGCGAGCATATGCCGCGAATGCTACGATTTGTAGCATTACGCTGCGTAGCTTCTAACGGCCATCGGGGCAGGCTTGAGAGAATTGGGCGAACGCCATGAGCAATTCTGCAAAGGCCGAGGCAGTGCTGGCGCTTCATCGCTTCGGGATGGGACCGCGACCGGGATCGATTGCGGCTGTCGGGACCGACCCGCGCGGCGCGCTGATCGCCGAGCTTGACCGACCGCTGCCGCTCGCCGCTGCCGCCAACCTTCCCTCCAGCGCGAAGGCCTACCGCACCGTGGCGGATGCCAATGCGCGGCGAACTGCGCGCGCCAAGCAGGCGCAGCAGCAGGCCAAGAAGCAGCAGATGGCTGCAGCGGCAGCCGCATCGGGCGAACAAAGTCAGGCTCAAGCGCAGACCGAGGGGCAAGCGCAGGAGAAGGACGCTGCCGAAATGGCGGCCAAGCAGGCGGCCGACGCCGTTCCCGATCCCGGACGTCCCATCTATTTGCAGGAAGCCAAACTGCGTACGGAAGCGGCGCTCGCCGCCGATATCGGGTTTGCCGAGCGGCTGGTGTGGTTCTGGTCCAACCATTTCTGCGTTTCGGCCAACAGGATCCAGAGCACGTCCGGCGCCTATGAGCGCGAAGCAGTTCGCGCCAACGTGCTAGGTCACTTCGTCGATCTCTTGCTGGCCGTCGAAGGTCATCCGGCGATGCTGTTCTATCTCGACAATCTCGGTTCGATGGGTGCGAACTCGATTGCCGGCATCAATCGCAGCAGCGGCCTCAACGAGAACTTTGCGCGCGAGATCATGGAACTGCATACGCTCGGCGTGCGCACCGGCTATACCCAGGAGGACGTGATCAGCTTCGCCAACGTGCTGACAGGCTGGACTCTGTTGCCGCCGGGGGCCGATCCCCAGCATGGCGGCGAGTTCACCTTCAATCCGCGGCTGCACGAGCCTGGCGGGCAGACCGTACTCGGCAAGCGCTACGAGCAGGAGGACGTCGAGCAGGGACGCGCCGTGCTGCGCGACCTCGCCGCGCATCCGGCGACCGCAACCCATGTCGCGACGAAGCTCGCGCGCCATTTCGTCGCCGACGAGCCGCCGCCGATCCTCGTCGAGCAGATGGCGAAGACCTTTCGCGAGACCGAGGGCGATCTCAAGCAGGTCGCGATCGCGATGGTGTCGTCGGACGAGGCGTGGCGCGAGCCGCCGTCAAAACTCAAGCGCCCGGGCGAATGGGTCGTCGGCATGGTGCGCGCGGCGGGCATCACAGTCGTCGATCCCGTTCGATATACCGGCGGCCAGGAGCTGCTCGGCGAGGCGCTGTGGCGTCCGTCCGCGCCCAAGGGCTATCCGGACGACGAGGCGAGCTGGATCGACGGCGTCGGCCGGCGGCTCGACGTCGCCAACAATTTCGCAGAGCGCATCACCGGCACGGCCGATCCGCAAGTCATCATCGAGGACGTCTTCGCATCGGAGATCGCGCCCGAAGTGAAGCAGGCGGTCGGTCGCGCCGAGAGCCGGCAGCAGGCGCTGGTGCTGCTGTTCATGTCGGCTGATTTTCAGAGGAGGTGAGGATGGGCTTCGTCAATCACCCGACCACGCGGCGTGAACTTCTGGTCGGCTCCGGTGCACTGTTCGCATGGAGCCAGATGCCGCGGATCGCGCGTGCCGAAGGGCGCGATCCGCGCCTGCTCGTCATCGTCCTGCGTGGCGCGCTCGATGGAATGGGCGCGGTCGCGCCGGTCGGCGATCCCGACTGGATCGGCTTGCGCGGCGATCGTGCGCTGGTTATGGACGGCAAGCCGCCGGCGCTGCCGCTCGATTCCTTCTTCGCGCTCAATCCGGCGATGCCGAACCTGCACCGGCTCTACAAGAGCGGCAAGGCTGCGATCGTCCACGCCACCGCGACGCCCTATCGCGAGCGATCGCATTTCGACGGCCAGGACGTGCTGGAGAGCGGCATTTCCAAGCCCGGCGCGACCGCCTCCGGGTGGCTCAACCGCGCGCTGGCAGTGCTAGAGTCTGACGGGCGCGTCGATCCGCGCGGCAGTCGCGCGCTCGGTATCGGTTCAGTGACGCCACTGGTGGTGCGTGGCGCGGCGCCGGTCATGACATGGGTGCCGCAGAAGCTGCTGCCGGCGAGTGAGGACACCCAAAACCGCCTGCTAGATCTCTACCAGCACACCGATCCGAAGCTGGCGACCGTTCTCCAGGCGCGCATGAAGCTCGCTTCCCTCGGTGGAGCACCGGGCACCGGCGATCCGATGTCAGACGATCCGACCCTGGTGCCGCCCGGCATCGCGCGCGTGCGCGCGTATTTCGCCGAAGCCGCCGGCACCGCCGCGCGCTATCTCGCCAAACCCGACGGCCCGCGCGTCGGCGCTATGGGCTTCGTCGGCTGGGATACACACATTGCCGAAGGCGCGGCTTCGGGCCAGCTCTACAATCTGCTCGGAGCACTCGACGGCGCGTTCGCCGCGATCGAGAGCAACATGGGTGCGGCGTGGCACGAGACGGCGGTCGCCGTCGTCACCGAGTTCGGACGCACTGCGCGCATCAACGGCACGCAGGGCACGGATCACGGCACGGGTACGGTCGCCTTCCTCATCGGCGGCGGGCTCGCCGGCGGCCGCGTGATCGCGGACTGGCCGGGTCTGAAGCAGGCGCAACTTCTCGATGATCGCGATCTCAAGCCCACCACGGATCTGCGCGCGGTGCTGAAAGGCCTGCTCAGGGATCACCTGCGCGTCGAGGAGAAGGTGCTGGCTGATGCGGTCTTCCCCGGCAGCGCCGACGTCAAGCCGATGGACGGCCTCGTCAGCTGACGGCGCGGCCCTCGCAACCGGATCGAGTTGATGGTGTGCACACTGACGCAACGGGAACTCGACTTTCTCGCCAGCCTGAAATGGAACTGGCGGCGGCTCTATCGGCGCGAACTCGTGCGGCTCCTGACCGGTGAGGCCGAGGCGAACGAAGGGCAGCCGGGGACGCGACCGCCGCTGTGTTGGAATCATCACAGTTAACGCGAAATGGCTGCGGCCTCAGGCCCGCTTTTGTTCCGACAACGTTCTGCCCTCATTGCCCGCCGAACTTGGGGGAGTTCGGAGGGGCGTATCATGTCTCGCTTTGCACGTACCGAAAGTGCCCGGATTTCCCTCGCAACCCCGTGCCGGTTGCTACTCGTCATCGTCGGCGCTGCATCGCTCGCCGCCTGCGCGCAATCGCCGGTCGGCCGTCAGAGGGCCGATCTCGCCGCCACAAGTCGGCAGGCCGCCGTGCAGCGGCCCCACAGGGTAGCGGCCCTGCACCCGCGGCCGAACAACCGTGTGCGTGTCGCTCATGGTGCCGGAGACGCAAAGCAAGCCGCCTCGCATGGCGTTGCCAGCTTCTATTCGGATACGGAGACCGCGAGCGGCGAGAAGTTCGACAAGAACGAATTGACCGCGGCTCATCCCACCCTGCCGTTCGGCACAAAGCTGCGCGTCACCGATGTCTCCTCCGGCCGCTTCGTGACCGTCAGGGTCAACGATCGCGGGCCCTATGTTCGCGGACGCGTCGTCGACGTCTCTCCCTCCGCGGCCGCGGCGCTCGGCATGGTCGACAAGGGCGTCGCCAATGTCCGGCTCGATGTCGTGCAATAAGGCGCGGTCCATCGACTTGAGGCGACGCGCTTAACGGCCTGTTAGCTGCTCTCACGCACCATGGGCGCCCAAACAATTCGGGGCTCCAATTCGGGGCCTTTCGCGGAGGCGGCGCTTGAACACGATCCAGTATCTCGAAGATCAGGCCGCACGTGCCGAGCGGCTCGCCAAACGGATCACGGATACTCTGACGATTGAAAAGCTCCTGACCTTCGCCGACGAACGCCGCCGCGAGATCGAGGTCATCGCCGGCAGGTATCGGCGGGCTTAGTCTCCATACACCATGCTCTGAACGCCTTCGCCCTCGCTTGGAGGCGAGGAACTTCTTCTTGTCTTCTGCGTCATCTGGGCGAGGCAAGAGGAGGAGGAAGTCATGGGTTTTGGAAGAGGTGCTTTGCTTTGGTTGCTTGGCGTGCCGCTGCCGATCATCCTGCTGCTGGCCTTGTTCTGGCATCATTGAGGTCGCGACACACGAAAAGCGCAGCGGAGGCGGCGCTTTTTTGTTGCCTGGCGTTGTGAATCGCAGCGGCCCGGATGACGCGCTCACGTGTGGCTCTCGACGAAATCGCTGAGATAATCAGGCAGCGTCACACCGTCGATGTCGCAGCGCGTCTGGATTTCGCCTGCCACATCCGTCGAAATGTCCTTCATCCAATGTTCGAGCGTGTTGAACGACATCACCTTGATGGGGTCGTTGAAGCAGCCTGCGACGAGTTCGCCGATCGTGGCTTCGAGATCGCTGCGCTCGATGCGGATTTCAGTCGCGTCGTCGCGGCGGTCGAACACCACGAACAGGGTCTGATCCGCGCCATAGGGCACGATCGGGGAAGGGGCTCCGGATTCAAGCATCGTAAGGACTCACGCCTTGGCTTCCGATCCCTGTTAACGGGAAAAACCGGAAGAAGGTTCCTGGCCTATCGAGAAGCTTGCCCCGCGCGTGCAGCCGGAGCAACCACACGCAATCAGAGAAACTCTCTCAGCCGCGACAGCTCGGTGACATGCTCGGGCGAGAGGATATCCGCGACCAGCGGCGGCTGCGCCGTCGTGTGGATCTCATAGAGATGTCGCGTCGCCGCCGGCTTCTCCATGAAAGCGCAGATGCACTCGTCGAGAGTGCCTTCGCTCACCTGATAAGACGCTCTCTGCGGCCTGCGCTGGTTTGCAAGCGATGGCCATTTGTGCAGCACCGCCATCGCGCCAAAATTGACCTTTAAATCAGCAACTAATGCGTTTCGCATCGTCCTGCCTCACGCAAAAAATACCCCAGCACGCGGATCTGCGTGCCGGGGCCCACAACTATCGCTACGTCTCAACGCCACAAGCGCTCAACGCAACGGCCGGAAAAAGGTTCCCGGCCGTCTTGTTGCCGTTAGCTCGCAGCAGCCGCGATCTTGTGCCCCGGGCTGGTCTGACCATGGCTGTTCTCGTCGCCGCGACTGACCTCCGGCGGAAGCCCGGCGAAGCGTCGCAGCGCTCCGGCCATCGTCACCCGTCCGGACACACCGGTGATCACGACGTCCACCATCGCAAAGGACGAGTGGAAATGACCGCGCGCCTTGAGCTGTTCGACCGGGACACCGGCAGCCGCCATCGCCTCGGCATAGGCGATGCCCTCGTCACGCAACGGATCGAACTCGCAGGTGACGACGAAGGCCGGCGGCAGACCCGCGACCTTGCCGCGCAGCGGCGAGACGCGCGGGTCGGTGCGGTCGGCCGGCGAGCAGTAGAGATCCCAGAACCAGTACATCAGCGAGCGCGTCAGGAAGTAGCCAGTCGCATTGTCGTTGTAGGACGGACGATCGTAGGTACAGTCGGTGACCGGACACACCAGGAGCTGGCCGGCGATCTCGGGGCCGCCGCGGTCGCGCGCAAGCTGGCAGGTGACGGCGGCGATGTTGCCGCCGGCGCTCCAGCCCGCGACCAGCACCGGGCCAGGTTTGCCGCCGAGCTCGGCGACGTGTTCTGCGATCCAGCGCGTCGCCGCGTAGCCATCTTCGACCGCGGTTGGGAAGCGATGCTCGGGCGCATGGCGATACCCGACGCTGACGAAGGTCATGCCGGTCCGCCGCACCATGTCGCGGCAGAACGGTTCATCGGACTGCTCGTCGCCGAGCACCCAGCCGCCGCCGTGGAAATAGACCACGACGGGATGCGGCCCGGGCGCTGCCGGCCGGTACACACGGTAGGGCAGAGGTCCGTCGGGGCCGGGCAGGGTGCCATCGACGATGTCGCCGATCACCCGTCCCGCAGGCCGCGCCTTGTTGAATTCGTTGACGAAGGCGCGGGCACCGAGCGCGCCCATTGACTCGATCGGCGGCAGGTTCAACTGTGCGAGCAGGTTCAGCACCAGCCGCACGTCCGGCTGCAGCCGCACCACTTCGCCATCGTTGCACTGCGCGGCGACATTGGGCCCGGTGAGCTTGAAGCCGAGCATGCCGCGGCCGACGACCTCGTCGCAGATGCTCCGATAGGGACCGACGCCGCCGGTGTAGGGCATCAGGCCCTGCACCTTTCCGGGCACGTTGGCGCCCGTGTACCAGGTGTTGGCAAGCCGGTGCAGCGTCAGCATCGAGCAATCGGCCATGTGCTGGCCCCAGCCTGCCTGCGCCGTCTCCGTCGGCTCGATCGTGGTGAAGCCGGCGTCGCGCAGCGCTTTGAGCCGGTCGACCACCCAGTCGACATGCTGCTCGATCGAAACCGCCATGTTCGACAGCACCGACGGGCTGCCGGGGCCGGTGATCATGAAGAAGTTCGGAAAGCCCTCGACCGTGAGACCAAGATAGGTCTGCGGCCCGTGCGCCCAAACGTCGGAGAGTGATTTGCCGCCGCGGCCGGTGATCGGGTGAACGGCGCGGATTGCGCCGGTCATGGCGTCGAAGCCGGTCGCGAACACGATGACGTCGACGTCGAAGCTGCGATTGCCGGTGGTAATGCCGCTTGCGGTGATCGCTTTGATCGGCTCTTGGCGCAGATTGACCAGCGTGACGTTCGGTCGGTTGTAGGTGGCGTAATAGTTGGTGTCGAGGCAGGGACGCTTCGCGCCGAACGGATGGTCATGCGGCATCAGCGCTGCCGCCGTCTCAGGATCCTTCACAGCCGCCGAAATCTTTTCGCGGATAAGGTCGCAGATCAGCTTGTTGCCGTCGAAGTCGACCGCCTGGTCGGCCCAGAGCTGCGTGAGGATGTAGACGAGGTCGCCCTTGCCCCATGCCTCTTCAAAGCGTGCGCGGCGCTCGGCATCGCTCAATTGCCAACTCACGGCCAACTGCTGCGGATAGGGCACGCCGGCCATCGATTGGCGCGCCTGCTCGCGATAGGCGGCGCGGTCGCTCTGGAAAAGGCTCATGCGATCGGACGGCGAGGGGCCGTTGTGAGCAGGCAGCGCGAAATTCGGCGTGCGCTGGAACACGGTTAGATGTGCGGCCTGTTCGGCAATCAGCGGGATCGATTGAATGCCCGACGAGCCGGTCCCGATCACGGCGACGCGCTTGCCGGCGAGATTGACGCCGTCATGCGGCCAGCGGCCGGTGAAATAGACCTCGCCCTTGAAGTCCTTGACGCCGTCGATCTCCGGCGGCTTTGGCGCGGAGAGGCAGCCGGTCGCCATGATGTAGTGGCGGCAGGAGACGGGCTGGCCGTTGTCGGTGGTGAGTTGCCAGCGCTCAGTCGCCTCGTCCCACTTGGCTTCCGTCACCTTGGTGTTGAAGCGGATGTCGCGGCGCAGATCGTAGCGGTCCGCGACGAAGCCGAGATAGCGCAGGATCTCGGGCTGGGTCGCGTATTTCTCCGACCAGGTCCAGGCCTTGTCAAGTTCCGGATCGAAGGTGTAGCTGTAATCGATGGTCTGGATATCGCAGCGCGCGCCGGGATAGCGGTTCCAGTACCAGGTGCCGCCGACATCGCCGGCCTCTTCGAGAGCGACTGTCGAGAGGCCGGCCTTGCGCAGGCGATGGAGAAGATAGAGACCGGCAAATCCTGCGCCGACCACGGCAACGTCGACCTGCTGGGCTGTTCCACTCGCCGCTTTGGACTCACGTGCGGCGACCATCGCGTCAGGCATGGCATTCCTCCCGTGTGTTTTGTTTTGCCGGCAGGCTATCGCCGCCTGCCTGGCCTGTCATCAGGACAGGTGCAATCTTCGGTAGTCGTTTGCGGCGCCATCATGGCCGTGCGAAGTTTGCGGGGACACACGCATTGCGATGCACAAAGGCGGTGATCTTCCGGGCTAATCAGGCCGCATCCTTCTGTGTATGCTGCGGTTCCTTACAACGCATTGCCGACCGGACGTCATGACAGAGTTGAGCGAGCGGACCAAAGCCAACATGGACGTCATCCTCGAGGAGACGTGCCGCCTATTGCCGAATGGCGGCGATCATCACAGCCGCAGGTTCATCGCCGAGCGCCTGATCGAAGCGGCGCAATCTGGTCACTCCACGCTAGGTGAACTCGGCACCATCGCGCGCCGCGCACTGGCGGCGATTACTGCTAAGGGCAGCTAGCCTGGCGCCGCAGAGCTTGCCTCGCGGCGGGCCGCGGACGTAACCTGCCGAGGAACCTTTCCGCGCATCGAGATCTCCTGAAGATGCGGTCCTTGCTTGCGCTCCTTGCTGCTTCCGTATTTCTCGGCTGCACCGATGTGGCTGTAGCTCAGGCGGTCGGACAATTTCCATTCGCGCTGACGCGCGAAGGACAGATGCTCGGCGCGGTCGAAGGCGAGGTGGCGTCCTTCAAGGGGCTGGCCTACGCGGCGCCACCGGTCGGCCCGCTGCGCTGGCGTCCGCCGCAGACAACGGCCGAGAGCTCCGAGATGCACACCGCCTATGAGTATGGCGCGCCGTGCCTTCAGCCGTCGCTGGCGGGCACGAGCGAGGATTGCCTCACGCTGAACGTGTTCCGTCCCTTCGGCGTCGACGGCCCGCTGCCGGTGATGGTGTTCATCCATGGCGGCGCGTTCGTCAGTGGGACGGCGAACGATCCGTTGTTCGACGGCGCAAGGCTCGCGCAGGCCGGCCTCATCGTCGTCAGCGTCAATTATCGCCTCGGCGCACTCGGCTGGCTCACCCATCCCACGCTGTCGGAGAGCGGCTCCGGCAATTACGGCCTGATGGACCAGATCGCGGCGCTGCATTGGGTGCACGACAACGTCGCAGCGTTCGGCGGTGATCCAAACAACGTCACCCTGTTCGGCAGCGGCGCAGGCGCGTCGTCGATTGCACTGCTGATGCTGTGCGATCAAGCGCGTGATCTGTTTCAGAAAGCGATCCTGCAATCGGTACCCGGCCGTGCGCGCCTGCGCCCGGCACAGGAGGCAGATGTTGCGGGTCGGCAATTCATCGCGATGCTCGGGCAGGATGGCAAGGAGACCGATCCGCGCGCGATCGAGTCAGCACGGCTGCTTGCCGCCGAAAAAAAGCTCCTCGCAAAATCCCCGCACAGCTTCGTGCCGGCGATTGATGGAATTCTCGTGACGGAAGATATCGCCGCAGGCTTTGCGGCCGGACATGAAAGCCGAATTCCCCTGATCATCGGCTCGAACGATGACGAAACGCGTTTCGACAGCGACCTTGATGTCAAGGAGGAGCTTGCATCGTCAGGCGCCACAATCGATGAACTGCAAGAGATCTATCCCGACCTCGCCAGATCTTCGGACCTGGCCGCAAGGTTCTACACGGACATGGTCTTCTCCGAGCCGGTGAGGCTGCTGGCTCGCCTGCATGCCGCAAGCGGCGCGCCCGCCTTCCGCTATCGCTTCGCTTATGTGCCCGAGGCCCGACGCGCGAATCCCGAGGGTGGCCACGGGCGGGAATTGCAGTTCATCTTCGGCGTGGAAGGCGTACCCGGTGCGGGCATCTTTTCACGACGCGATCGCGAGGTCGCAAACCGCATGCGCGCGTACTGGATCAACTTCGTCAAGAGCGGCGATCCCAACGGAGCCGACCTGCCGCATTGGGACACGGCCGCCGGCGGCGATCGCCTTCTGCTGATCACGAACGATCGCATCGCGTGCGAGGACGACCCCTGGTCGGGGCGTCTCGACCGGCTCGCGCGCTAGAACAGAATGAGTTGGATCAAGCCGCGAGTTCGACGCGCGGCGCGGGGCTGAGGCGGTCTTCCTCCAGATAGTCCATCGCGCCGTCCTTCTCGACGGCGTAGAATTGCTGACCTTCTTTCGATCTGAAGGCGGCGCGCACGACGCCGCGGCGGCCCCTGTCACTGTTGACGACGTCCCCCAGCGCAAACTTCTTCATCTTCCGTCCTTGTCTTCTGGCCGATTCCTCCGGCCATGCCGGGGATTCTGGGCGGCAAATCGTTAACGGCTTGCTAACCATGCCGGTTTCCCTATGCTGGCCGCCGATCGCGCGCGCAGCTCGCACGCGCATGTTGCCAACGAGACGAGCCTTCACCCATGACGAGATTTCCGACCCTGTTCCTGTCGCATGGCGGCGGCCCCTGGCCGTTCATGGAGGACAGGCGGGTGCAATATGCGAAGACCGCCGAGGCGTTCGGCCGGTTGCCGCAGCTTCTGCCGGCGAAGCCAAAGGCCGTGCTCGTCATCACCGGACATTGGGAGGCCGACGCCTTCACCGTGTCCACCTCGGCGCATCCGCCGATGGTGTACGACTATTACGGCTTCCCCGAGCACACCTATCACATCAAATATCCGGCGCCGGGCAAGCCCGAACTCGCCGCAGAGGTGAAGTCGCTGCTCACGCGTGCGGACCTCGATTGCCGCGAGGACGGCAATCAGGGGTTTGATCATGGCACGTTCGTCCCGCTCGGCCTGATGTATCCGAACGCGGACATGCCGATCGTGCTGCTGTCGCTGAAGTCGACCTACGATGCGGCCGAGCATATCAAGGCCGGGCAGGCGATCGCCTCGCTCCGCGACGAGGGCATCCTGATCATCGGCAGCGGTCTGACCTATCACAACATGCGCGGCTTCGGCCGGGCGGAGTCCAAGCCGGTCTCGTATGATTTCGAGGCCTATCTGAACGAGGCCATCAGAAATCCGGATCCGGCGCGCCGTAACGCAATGCTGGTCGACTGGGAGAAGGCACCGAGCGCGCGCCTTGCGCATCCCCGCGAGGACCATCTGCTGCCGCTGATGGTGGCCGCCGGTGCGGCGGGCAGCGACGTCGGCCATCGTGTTTTCGTCGACGAGGTCGCGAACGTCGCGATGGCGTCGTATGTGTTCGGTTGATCTTCCTTGCCCACGCGCGACCCGGCGAACGCAAATATCGAAAACAACCCCATGCAAAGTAGAAAAGCCTGGCAAAATCGCCCGGCCGGCTACGCTGCTCAAGCGCTGTCCCGAAGACATTTGACACGTCGGGCAAAACAGCGGCAAAATTCCATCATGGGAAGTTTGCGAGCCGCGCAGCTCTTGCTTCGCCACACCAAGATCGAAAGCAGGGTGCGCTATCCCGGCATCGAGTCGATGACGCGCTCGCGATTGCCAAACAAGTTGATGTCTGAATTACCAGCAGAGAGGACATGCTCTGCCGATCAGCCATCAGCCGCATCGGGCCAGAAGGCGACATCAATGGCGCGGCAGCTAATCCTGAAAGATGCTCAGCGTGTGATAGGCGACATGACCGAGATAGAGAAATTCGATCATGCCTTCAGAGCCGGTTCGCTATCGCTATTTCAGCCTTTGTGTTTCGAGGCGTTAGTCAGAGGAATCGTCATCAAATCTTGCCCGATGATCAGTTCCCCGGAGAACCCATTCTTCGCTGCCGAAAGCTGATCATTGGTCGCGTTGCCGGGAACGATGTGACTCAACACGAGTTTTGCGACGCCGGCTGCCTCGGCCACCTTGCCGACTTGGTCGACGGGCGTATGTGCATTGAGCAGATGCTGGCGCAAGCCTTCATTGGCTACTGAACGGGGCTCTGGAAACAGCCGATTTACCCAGTCAACCACAATGACTTCGTGAACTAACACGTCGGCTCCCTTGGCCAACTTGATCAGATTCTTGTTAGGGCTTGTGTCGCCGGAGAAAACGACCGCCCCCTCGTCCGTGTCGAAACGGAACGCGAATGCCGGCCAAATGGGGAAATGGTCAACCAAAGTAGCAGAGACACGTACTCGGTCATCCTCAAAGACCGTTAAGGGCTCCATATCCGGCGACGGGGTTTCATTGGGCGACTTGAAGCCCGCGACTGGAGGGATCGCAATGTCGTGGGCTTCGACAAGCATTTTCAAGCTACGCTTGCCGTTATCGCGCATGCGATCATTCAAGTCGGTCGCATAAGCCTGCGAAATGTAGTTCGTCATGTCCGAGATGCCCGGAGTGGGATTCTCGGGGTTTATGATCTCGGGTTCGACGGCGGTCCGCCCCGGAAGCGAAAATACGGGCTCCATTTGACCACGTCGTCCTGGACCAAAAACCTTCAGCGGCGGTGAAGAACGGTCGAGACCATTGTACAGGCCGTATAGCAGAATGTTCGGATAATCGACAGTGTGGTCTGAATGAAGATGCGTCACGAACAAAGCCCTAAGGGTTCTCAGGGTCGCACCTGCGCTCGCCGGAGCAAGTGACTGTTGAAGGCGTTTCCCGACTCCTTCACCGCAATCGACGAGATATGCCGCATCACCGACTATCACCGCCGAAGAGAAGCTGCATCGATCGGTGTTTGGCCACCAGCTTGGGCCGCCGGCAGTGCCGAGCAACAAGAGCCGTGACCTTGGTTGGTCCGCCAGCACTGTTGCCTGCGCCATCTCCACCTCGCGCTGAATATCCGCCGCTGCCTGGACCGGTGTACACATGAAGGAAGCAAGCGCCATCCCACCACCCAGCATATTGCGGCGCGTTAAGGCGCTTTGGAGAGCTTTTCCGATTAAATAGCACATGACACAACTCCCGAGAGAATTGTTGCCACCGATAAATGTAAGTATGTCGGGCGACTGCGAGGTTCACGCATCAACGCGAGACGCTGCAGGAGCCGCTGGGTGGCGGGATGTCGATCCGGCCGATGTCGGCTCGGGGTCCAGCAGCGGAGGTCCGGGGCTACCAGATGCTTGGTCCGCTCTGTCTTTTGACAACGGACATGCCAAGGCTTTCGCTGCACGTCGGCTCAGGCACCAGGAGCGGAAGCCCTGGCGCGGTCCGCAAACCACTGTTCCGTAGCCGTCCTTTGGACCAATAGCCAACCGGTGCTCAGGCAGACAAATATCGCTCAACGAGGTATGCGAACAGAGTGATTCGAATGAAGCGGCGGCGTTTTATCCGGCTTTTTGGTGGTGCAGTGGTCAGTTTGCCGCTTGTTGCTCACGCGCAGTCAGCAATGCCGGCGGTCGGTTTTCTTCATGGTGCGTCGCCAAGCAATTTGGGACCATTCGTCGACGCCTTGCATGAGGGGCTGGACGAACTGGGCTTCACGGAGGGACAGAACCTCTCGATCGAATACCGCTGGGCCGAAGGTCACTATGAACGACTGCCCGACATGGCTGCTGCTCTCGTGAATCGTCAGGTCTGTGCAATTCTGGCGATGGGCGGTACCGAACCGGCGCGTGCTGCCCAGTCGGCAACGTCGACGATCCCGATCGTGTTCATTAGTGCCGCCGATCCTGTCAAAGCGGGGCTGGTCGCCAGCCTCAATCGGCCCGACGGCAATGTCACAGGGGTAAGCCTGCTTGCAGCGGCGCTGGAGCAGAAGAAGCTGAGCCTGCTCCACGAATTGACGAAAGCTTCCGTCGTAGCCGGTCTTGTCAATTCGAACTATCCGGGTGCGAAGGCTCAGGCCGATGAAATTCAGGTCGCTGCGGCACATTTGAAGGTGAAAGCGATTTCCTTGAGCGCGGTCAGTGATGAAGAGATCGATGCGGCTTTCGTGACCGCTGCCCGGCAAGACGCGGGCGCGATGCTCGTGGGGAGCGATCCATTTTTCAACAGCCAGAGCAAGCGTTTCGTCGCAGCCGCGACACGGTATTCGATGCCGGTGATCTATCCGCAGCGCGAGTTTGTGGTTGATGGCGGTCTCGTCAGCTATGGACCAGACTTTTCGGACGGCTACAGAAATGCGGCCATCTATATTGGCAAGATTCTCAAGGGAGCAAAGCCCGCCGATCTTCCGGTGATTCAACCGACCAAGTTCGAGCTTGTGATCAACTTGAAGACGGCGAAGATGCTCGGCCTCACCGTGCCGTCGACATTGCTTGCCACAGCCGACGAGGTGATCGAATAACACACTTGCGTCCGCCAGGGGGCAACTGAGAAGAACTCACGCCGAGGCGATGGAAACAAGGTTATCGGAGGAAGTGCAGCATCGCCTGGCGACCATCGTGATGGTGCTCCCCTCCGAAAGATATGCTACGTTGAATCTTTGATGCATGGAATGTCAGCCAGGTCATACATACTGGCCCTTTGACTCCCTATGGTGGAGCAGGCCCAGACAGCCGCAACCGAAAGGGTAGCGCCATGGCTTATCATCGAATTTCAATAGGTCTCGTTGCCACAGCGCTGCTCGCGCTGCAGTTCCAGGGCTTGCGGGCGGAGACCGCACCCAAGGTCACCGAGGAAGTCGATTTCACGATCTCCTGCGCGCCGACGTCACAACAGGCATTCAAGCACGCGGTTTGGACGCTTCATTCGTTCTGGTACCCCGAGGCGTTAAAGCAGTTCACCGCGATCGCCGCGTCCGAGCCCGGCTGCGCGATGGCGTATTGGGGCATCGCGATGAGTCATTGGTACCCGCTGTGGTACCCCCCGTCGCCCGCCGCGCTCAAAGCCGGCTCCGAAGCAATTGCCAAGGCGACGGCGGCCCCGACCCAGACGCAGCGCGAGGCGGATTACATCGCGGCGGTCGCCGCCTTCTATCGCGACAATGACAAGCTCAATCATCAGGCGCGTGCGATCGCCTATGAAAAGGCGATGGAGCAGGTGTATCAACGCTATCCGGACGACCGTGAGGCCGCAGTGTTCTATGCCCTGGCGCTGAACGCCAGTGCGCTCAAGACCGACAAGACCTTCGCTAATCAGACAAAGGCTGCCGAGATCCTCAACAAGATCTGGAAAGAGGAGCCTAACCACCCTGGCGTCGTGCATTACCTGATCCACAGCGACGACTCGCCACAATTCGCCGCGGCGGGGCTGGATGCCGCGATCTGCTATGCCAAGGTCGCGCCCGACGTGCCACACGCGCTGCACATGCCGTCGCACATCTTCACCCGGCTTGGCATGTGGCAGCAGTCGATCGACTCGAATCTCGCTGCTCACACCGCCGCGCTCAATTATGTGCGTGCGAGCCGCGGGCCGGGGAGCTACGACCAGGAAACCCTGCACACGATGGACTATCTCGAATACGCCTATCTGCAGATCGGGCAAGATGGCCCGGCCAAAGAGGTGGTCGACGAACTTGCCGGCTTCCGAGAGATTGATGGTGCAAATCTTGCCGGGGCTTACGCTGTCGCCGCGATCCCGGTTCGTTATGCACTCGAGCGCCACGACTGGAAGGCGGCCGCCGCGCTGAGCGAGCCTGCGATCGGCTTCCCGCTCGAGCGCTTTCCGTGGGCCGAAGCGATGATCGCCTATGCCCGCGCGCTGGGCAACGCGAAGACAGGAAACATCGCCGGCGCGGAGACGGAGGTCGGCCACCTCCAATTGCTTGAAGACAAGCTGAAGGGGAACGACAGCTATTGGGCCAACCAGGTTGAGGTCCAGCGTTTGGCGGCGGCCGGCATCTTGGCCCACGCCCGAGGCGACGACAAAAACGCCGTCTCGCTGTTGCGGGCCGCTGCCGATCTGGACGCCACGATGGACAAGCACCCGGCCACCCCGTCCTCGGTGCTGCCGGCGCGCGAGCTATTGGCCGATCTGTTACTCGAACTCAACCAGCCGGCGGCTGCCCTCATCGAGTACCAGGCGATGTTGAGTACCGATCCCAATCGCTTCCGCAGCCTTCTCGGCGAGGCCCGAGCCGCGAAACAGACCGGTGATTCCGTGACTGCTCACGACGCCTACGCGAAACTTGTGGCGCTAAGCAAGCCGGTCGGTCCGGCGCGTCCCGAACTGGCCGAGGCCACGTCCTATCTCACGAACTGACGGTCGCCGGTGCGGCCGTAAGAAGAATGCAGCTGCAAGCTCACCCGTACTTCAGCTTCATGAACAGGATGCCGCCTGCGAGCACCATGGTGACGGCGTTGGCGGCGACGAGCGGGGCGTCGCCGCTGAGCATGCCGTAGATAAGCCAGAGCGCAAGGCCCAGCACCATGACCAGGAACATGCCGAGCGAGATGTCGCGGGCCGAACGGGTCTTCCAGACCTTGATGAATTGCGGCGCGTAGGCGACGGTGGTGCAGGTGGCGGCGGCAAAGCCGATCAGCTTGATCGCGAAGGGTTCCATGCCGGCTCTATAGCATGGATTCGGGAATGGTCATGGCGACGTCCGGCGAGACGCCATGAGGCCGCGATAGAGCGCGGCATAGTCGCCGGCGCGGTTGCGCCAGGAGACGTCGGTCGCAAGTCCACTCAATTGCAGCCTGCGCCAGGTCAGCTTGTCGTGGAAGACTGTGTTGACCTTGCGCAGCGTGCCGGCCAGGGCATCCGCCGTGACAGGGCCGAACTTGAAGCCGGTGGCATCGCGGTCCGACGTGTCGGCCTGGCCGATATCGACGATGGTGTCCTCGAGCCCGCCGACGCGTGAGACGATCGGGACCGCGCCATAGCGCAGCGCGCAGAGCTGGGTCAGGCCGCATGGCTCGAACCGCGACGGCACGATGAGTGCGTCGGAGCCCGCCTGGATCAGATGCGCCAGAATCTCGTCGTAGCCGATGATGACCCCGATGCGGCCGGGATTCGCACGCGCAACGGCCTGATAGCGATCCTGGAGATCGCGGTCGCCGCTGCCGAGCAGCGCGAGTTGCATGCCTTCGCGCATGATGGTCGGGATCGTCTCGAGCAGCAGGTCGAGGCCTTTTTGCCAGGACAGGCGGCTGATGACGCCGAGCAGGGGCGTTGCCGGCGCCGAATCGAGATGGAATTGTTGCTGAAGCACGGCCTTGTTCGCAGATCGAAACGCCAGATCCTCCGCGCTGAAGCGATAGGCGATGTGCGGATCGGTCTGCGGATTCCAGATCTCGATGTCGATGCCGTTGAGGATGCCGCTCAGCACGCCCGCGCGTTCGCGAAGCAGGCCGCCAAGACCCATGCCGCCCTCGTCGCTCTGGATCTCACGCGCATAGGTCGGCGACACCGTGGTGATGCGATCGGCGAATTGCAAGCCGGCCTTCAGGAAGCTGATGCCGCCAAAAAACTCGAGGCCGTGGACGTCGAAGGAGTCCCAGGGCAGGCCGATTGTGCCGATCAGTTCGCGGTCAAACTTGCCCTGATAGGCCATGTTGTGAATGGTCATCACGGTGCCCGGTCGCGGACGATTGTCATAGTGCAGATAGGCCGGCGCGAGCCCCGCCTGCCAGTCATGCGCGTGCACGACGTCGGGCACGAAGGCAGGCACGAGGCCGTGGCCGATGTCGGCTGCGATGCGCGACAGCGCGGCGAAGCGCATGCCATTGTCGGGCCAGTCGACGCCTTCGGCTGTCACGTAAGGGTTGCCCGGCCGCGCATAGAGATGCGGCACGTCGAGCACGAACAGATCGAGGCCTCGGTGCGAGCCTGCGAGCAGGCGTCCAGGTCCGCCGAAATAATCAGGCCAGCGCCGGATTTCGTCGCCACCCACGAGCAGCCGCATCACGTCGGGATAGCCCGGCATCAGCGTCCGCATCTCCACGCCGTGCGCCTTCAGGGCGAGCGGCAGCGCGCCGGCGACATCTGCGAGGCCGCCGGTCTTGACGATGGGGTAGACTTCGGAGGCGACGGCGAGAACGCGAACAGGCGTCATGTATTGAGCCTGTCGATCATCGGCTGGGTGACGAGCGAGATGCCCTGCTCAGTGGTGCGGAAGCGCTTCGCGTCCAATTCGGGATCCTCGCCGATGACGAGCCCCTCGGGGATCTCGACGCCGCGATCGATCACGACGTTCTTCAATCGCGCCCCGCGCCCGACACTCACATAAGGCATGATCACGGCGTTTTCGACATTGGCGTAGGAGTTGATGCGCACGCCGGTGAACAGCAGGGAACGGCGCAGCGAGGCGCCGGAGATGATGCAGCCGCCCGAGACCAGCGAGCTCACGGCCTGGCCGCGGCGGCTCTCCTCGTCGTGGACGAATTTGGCGGGCGGCGTGATCTCCACATAGGACCAGATCGGCCATGAGCGGTCGAACAGATCGAGCTCCGGCACGACGTCGGTGAGATCGATATTGGCAGCCCAATAGGCGTCGACCGTGCCGACGTCGCGCCAATAGGCGCGCGGGTCGCTGCTGGAACGGACGCAGGAGCTGGAAAACTGGTGCGCGATCGCGCGGCCGTTCTTGACGATGTAGGGAATGATGTCCTTGCCGAAATCGTGGTTCGAGTTCGGGTCCGCGGCGTCGCGCTTGAGCTCGTCGTAAAGGAATTTCGCATCGAACACATAGATGCCCATGCTGGCGAGCGAGACGTCCGGCTTGCCCGGCATCGGCGGCGGATCGGCGGGCTTTTCCAGGAACGACTGGATCCAGCCGTTCTCGTCGATATGCATGATGCCGAAGCCCGAGGATTCCACGCGCGGCATTTCGAGACAACCGACCGTGACGTCCGCGCCGCTCTCGACGTGCTGGCGCAGCATCACCTCATAGTCCATCTTGTAGATATGGTCGCCGGCGAGCACAACGATGAAGCGGGCGTTGTGCGATTCGATGATGTCGATGTTCTGGTAGACCGCATCCGCCGTGCCGACGTACCACATGCTCTCCGACACGCGCTGGCTGGCCGGGAGGATGTCGAAGCTCTCGTTGCGCTCGGGGCGGAAGAAGTTCCAGCCCATCTGCAAATGCCGGATCAGGCTGTGTGCCTTGTATTGGGTCGCGACCGCGATACGGCGGATGCCGGAATTCACGGCGTTCGACAGCGCGAAATCGATGATGCGGGATTTGCCGCCGAAATAGACCGCAGGCTTGGCACGCCGGTCGGTCAGCTCCATGAGACGGCTGCCGCGTCCGCCCGCCAGGACGAACGCCAGCGCCTGGCGGGTGAGCGGCTCATTACCGACGGCACTCATGTGATCCTCCCACACTTTAGCGCATGCCAACCCCTCGCGGGACGGCTCTCGGCCACGCAGCGTTGGAACCGATAGTAGCGGTACGAATAGTAAATCGGGAAGGAGGTTGTTGGTTGCGAACGCGCGGGACGCTTAATGCCTTTGGCGTGGTCTTGCTGCCTCGGGCTTCGTCGCACCGGTGCGGCGTGCCGACGCCGGCCTGATCACAATTGAGGCATGCCGGGCTCTTTTGTGCGCCGCACGCGAGATCGAGCTTTGACTTGGCGCAAGGATGCCCGATCATGCGCCGGCGATCCTTTTCCGGGTGAAACGTCAGACACAGGGAGGGAGACGATGAGTATGTTGAAAATGGCGATTG
Organism: Pseudomonadota bacterium; assembly: GCA_023388935.1. Classification (GTDB taxonomy): domain Bacteria; phylum Pseudomonadota; class Alphaproteobacteria; order Rhizobiales; family Xanthobacteraceae; genus Bradyrhizobium. The sequence continues at coordinate 54,792 of JAEWFG010000378.1, forward strand.
CCTGTTCGCTGGCGGGCGCGGTCATGGCCGGCCAATTGGAGCAAGCCGCGGCGGCGCCGCTTCCGACCAATGTTGCGACCATGAAGGCCGTAGCCGGCGATGATCTCACACAAGTGCAATGGCGTGGCGGAGGCTGGGGCGGCGGCCTGGGATGGGGCCTCGGCGGCTTCGCGGCCGGCGCGATCATCGGCGCAGCCATTGCCAGCGCGCCTTACGGGTACTATGGCGGCGGCCCGTATTACGGCGGCTATGGATATCCGGGGCCGGCTTACGGTTACGGCTATGCACCGGCCTATTACGGCTACACATCTCCCTACGGATACCCCGGCTATTACGGCGGCGGCTATCGCCCGTATTACGGCAACGCCTATGGCTACTACCGGCCGTACCGGGCGTATTACCGTCCCTACTACGGCGGATATTGGTGAGCGCCTCGCGCTATAGGCTATTGTTTTGAGCATGATCTTCCCGGAAAATCGCTGCACATTTTTCCGGATCATGCTCTACAGCGAGAGCCACACGAGCAGGCTCATGCAGGCCAGATGCGCGAGCACGATCGCGGCGAGATGCAGCGGGCCGGCCTTGAGACGAAGCCCGCGCATCCCGCCGGCTTCCCCTAGTTCGATCCTGCGGCCGCGGCCGTGAAGCTGCGGTCGAGGGCTTCGCTCACGTCGAGCTTCTTCGGCAGGATGCCGTAGCGCGCGGAGCGGTCGGCGGCCTCCTGCACCTCCTTCACCACGTTCTCGTCGATCACGATCGGGCTGGTGCGCTGCGCAGTGTAGGCCGAGAGCAGCACGTCCTCGGGCAGCTTGGTCAGCTCGGCCGTGTTCCTGGCGTATTCGCCGAGGTGATCCAGCGACCACAATCGCGCCTTGTTCAACCGCTGCACGAGGTCCTGCACCGCCGCGCGATTGGTGGCGATGGCGTTATCGGAGGCGACGATGAAGGTGATGGTCGGCGTCAGGCCTTCGCCGTCGGCGATCACGCGGGCCTTGTCCTTCAGCGTCGCGAACGACACGTAGGGCTCCCACACCGCCCAGGCGTCGATCGAGCCGGCGACCAGTGCGATCTTGGCATCGACCGGGCCGAGCGGCGCGAAGGTCGCGTCCTCCAGCTTGATCTGCGCCTTCTCCAGTGTCGCATCTATCAGGAACTGGCCCCAGCCGCCACGCGTGCCGGCGAGGCGCTTGCCCCTGAGGTCGGCCGCCGACTTGATCGGCGAATCCTGGCGCACGAGGATGGCTTGCGTCTTCTCATTCGACTTCGTGCCGCCGATCGCCTTGATCGGCGCGCCGGCCGCATAGACCGAGAGGAAGGAGAGGTCTCCAGTGTAGCCGACGTCGAGCGCGCCGGCGTTGAGCGCTTCGAGGATCGGCGCGGCGGCGGGAAATTCAGACCACTCGATCTTGTAGGGCAGGTCTTTCGCATAACCGGAGATTTCGAGCAGCGAGCGGTTGCCGCCTTTTTGGTCGCCGACGCGCAGTACGACCGTGTCCGCCGCGAACGACGCGACCGTCGTCGACAGCGTGATGGCGGCGGCGAGCAGCGATGCTGCGAGCCGGCGGGTGATGGAATGTTCGTCGGAGTTGATGCTCATGTGGCCCGTCTTGTTGCTTTGCTCACGACGCGTGAGCGAACGATGCAGCGAGACAATCAAGTCTATGACCGCGCAATACGCAGTCAATGAAATGGCCATCCGTATTGCGGGTTCGTCAGGCAAGGACGTTTCATCGAACCGTCTTGCGCGAGAATACGGCGTGCGCACGCAGGAAAGGTGCATGAAGACGATGCAGATGTGAGATCGCGAAGCCCATCGCCAGAAATCGCGTTCGCGAAAATCCTTTCATCGCGTCCGTGCTCGCCGATGGAGAGAATGACTTTACGTGGCGCAACATTCGAAATTCCATTTCATTGACGATACGGCGGGCGCGCCGCATGATTTGCGCATCGCACCAACGCGGCGCGCCAAGCGCCGACGGAAAGATTTTCTCTCGACGCAGCTCCGCAGGGAACATGCGCAACGCGAACCGTTGCGCAAGTAATGGAGCCGTGCCAGCGCAGGAATGGGACTGATGAACAACGACAACAAGCGCGGCGGATCGGGGCTCGACCGGCGCCATCTGCTCCAGGCGGGGCTTGCGGCGGCTTTCGCCGCGCCGCTCGGTGCGCTGGGTGCACAGGCCTTTGCACCGCGGGGGATCGCATCCGGCGTCGACTTCTCGGAGTTTCCGCTGTGCCGGACGGCCGCAGATGGACCCGCGCTCACCGGTGCGCCGCGCAAGCTGAAGCTGTCGTGGAACGCCGGCGCAGTATGCCTTGCGCCACTGCCTGTCGCCATCGAGCACGGCTTCTTCCAGAAGCAGAATCTCGACGTCGAGCTCGTCAACTATTCCGGATCGACCGATCAGCTTCTGGAGGCGATCGCGACCGGCAAGAGTGATGCCGGCCTCGGAATGGCGCTGCGCTGGCTCAAGCCGCTGGAGCAGGGCTTCGATGTCAAGATCGCTGCCGGCACCCATGGGGGCTGCATGCGTGTGCTGACGCGCGCCGACTCCGGCGTCGCCAAGCTCGCCGATCTCAAGGGCAAGATCGTTGCGGTCGGCGACCTCGCCGGACCCGACAAGAACTTCTTCTCGATCCAATTGGCAAAGCTCGGCATCGATCCGAACAAGGACGTCGACTGGCGCGCCTATCCCGGTAACCTCCTCAACGTTGCCGTGGAGAAGGGCGAGGTGCAGGCCTTCCTAACGTCCGATCCGCTCGCCTATCTCTGGCTGAAGGAAACCCAGTACAAGGAAGTCGCGTCCAATCTCGATGGCGAATATCGCGACAAGAGTTGCTGCATCGTGGGCTTGCGCGGCAGCCTGGTGCGTGAGGAGCCGCAGGTCGCGCGCGCCATCACGCAGGCGCTGCTCGATGCCGCCATGTTCACCTCGCAAAATCCGACGGTGGCGGCAGAGTCGTTCCAGCCCTACGCGCCGAAGGCGGCGACGCTCGCCGATATCGAGGGCATGGTGCGCTACCACACCCACCATCATCATCCCGTCGGCGAAGTGCTGAAGCGGGAGCTGAAGGCCTATGCCGACGATCTGAAGAGCGTCCAGGTCTTCAAGCAGAGCACCGATACGGCCAAATTCGCGGAGCGCATCTATGTCGACGTATTCGCTGTCTGACGGCCTCGCCTCCGGCGCGCCGCGCCTCTCGCGGACGCCGCCGCTCGCGAGCTGGGCGCGACAATCCGGCGCCGGCGTCCTCGCCAGTGTCGCGTGGATTGCCTTTGGTCTGTCCTGCCTATGGTGGGAGGATGTCGGCGATTGGTCGCGCACTCATTCGCTCGGCATCGCCGCCTTCATCGTCGCTACGGTCGCCTTGTTCGGCACTGTCGGTGCCGATTATCTCGGCTCCGCAGGCCGCGCTCTGCGCCAGCGTGCGCCCTGGCTCGTCGCGCTTGGCGCATTCCTGACATTGTGGGAGGTTGCAACGGCAAAATTCGCCTGGCTGCCGCTGCCGTTCTTTCCGCCGCCGCAGTCGATCATCGAGGTCTATACCGATGACCTGCCAAAGCTGCTCGACAGTGTCTTCGCCTCGGTCAAGCTCCAGCTCGGCGGCTATTTGATCGGCGCCACGGTCGGCTTCCTGACCGGCGTCTCGATTGGATGGTCACGCGCTGTTGGCTATTGGGTGCATCCGGTGCTCCGCTTCATCGGGCCGCTACCGGCGACCGCCTGGCTCCCGATCGCCTTCTTCACCTTTCCGTCAAGTTGGAGCGCCTCGACCTTCCTGATCGCGCTCGCAACCGGTTTCCCTGTGACCGTGCTGACGTGGTCGGGCGTTGCAAGCGTCAGCAACGCCTACTACGACGTCGCGCGGACACTCGGCGCAAAGCCGTCCTTCCTGGTGCTGAAGGTCGCGATACCGGCCGCACTCCCTCACGTCTTCGTCGGGCTGTTCATGGGGCTCGGCTCGTCCTTCGCCGTCCTCGTCGTCGCCGAGATGATCGGCGTCAAGGCCGGTCTCGGCTGGTACTTGCAATGGGCGCAGGGCTGGGCCGCCTACGCGAACATGTATGCGGCGCTGATCGTGATGTCGCTGCTCTGCTCCGGCGCGATCACACTGCTGTTCGCTATCCGCGATCGCCTGCTGGTCTGGCAGAAGGGGACCGTGAAATGGTAGCCGCAGCCGTACTGGCCGAAGTCGCCCCCCGCCCGGCCGCTGGCGCCGCGCTCGACATCGAGCAGGTCAGCCACGCCTTCGACATCGACGGTGTCGATCTGCCGGTGCTGAGCGACGTCAGTATCTCGGTCGAGCCGGGCGAATTCGTCGCGCTGCTCGGCCCCTCCGGTTGCGGCAAGTCGACCTTGCTGCGGCTCGTCGCCGGCCTCGACAGACCGAAGGCAGGAACGCTGCGCGAGGACGAGAGCCGCATCACCCGGCCGCATCCTTCACGCGTGGTCGTGTTCCAGGATCCGACATTGTTTCCCTGGCGCACGGTCTGGGACAATGTCGCGCTCGGGCTGGAGGCGCAGGGCATTTTGAAGAGCCAGCGACAGCGCGTCGACGCTGCGCTCGATCTCGTCGGTCTTGCCTCCTTTCGTAACGCCTATCCGCACCAGCTCTCCGGCGGCATGGCGCAGCGCGTCGCGCTGGCGCGGGCGCTGGTCAACGATCCCAAGATCCTGATCCTCGACGAGCCCCTCGGCAAGCTCGACTCGCTGACCCGTATCACCATGCAGGCCGAGCTGGTCTCGCTCTGGCAGCGCAAGGGCTTTACCACGCTGCTGGTGACGCATGACGCTGAAGAGGCGTTGGTGCTCGCCAACCGCGTCATCGTGTTCAGCGATCGCCCCGCGCGCGTGAAGGCTGACATCCGCGTCGACCGTCCCTATCCGCGCCATCGGGGCGATCCATATCTGGCTGATCTGCGCCGCCAGATCCTTGGCCTCCTGGGGCTCGACGCCACATGGTGACCTCTGCAGCCAAGGGGCGGGCGGCCCATAGCGAACCCGACTATATTGCGCGTGCCGAGGCGCTCGCAGAAGGCTTTGCCGCGCGCGCGGCTGAACATGACCGCACCGGCAGCTTCCCGTTCGAGAATTTTCGCGAGTTGTCCGAGGCGGGCCTGCTGTCGCTGACGGTGCCGGCAGCTCAGGGCGGGGCCGGTGCGGGCGCAAGGTACGCCGCGCGCGTCATCGGTATCATCGGCAACGCCGATCCGTCGACCGCGCTGGTGCTGTCGATGCACTACATCAACCATCTGGTCATAGCGCGCAGCCCAACCTGGCCGTTGCGGCTGTCGCGCAAGCTTGCGCGCGAGAGCGTCGAAGGCCTCGCGCTCATCAATGCACTGCGCGTCGAGCCCGAGCTCGGCTCGCCCGCGCGCGGCGGCTTGCCGGCGACAATCGCGCGCCGCACCGAGACCGGCTGGCGCCTGACCGGTCACAAGATCTATTCGACGGGATCACCGATCCTGAAATGGTATCTGGTCTGGGCGCGGACGGACGAAGCGGAGCCGCGGGTCGGACAGTTCCTGGTGCCGGCGGGCCTGCCGGGCACCCGCATCGTCGAGACCTGGGATCATCATGGCCTGCGCGCCAGCGGCAGCCACGACGTCATCTTCGACGACGTCGTGATCCCCCTTGATGCCGAGGTCGATGTCCGCAAGCCGGCGGAGTGGCGCGCGCCCGACGTCGCGCAAGCGACGGTCCACACGGTCTTCGTCGCTGCGATCTATGACGGCGTTGCGCGCGCCGCCCGCGACTGGTTGATCTCGTTCCTGAAACAGCGTGTCCCCGCCAGCCTCGGCGCGCCACTCGCGACCTTGCCGCGCGCGCAGGAAATCCTCGGCGCGATCGAGGCACGGCTCGCCGTCAATGCGCGGGTGATCGGGTCCTTCGCCCGCGATTTCGACGACGGTGTCGATCTTTCCACCGGCGAATCCAACGTCATCAAATTGACGGTGACCAACAACGCCGTGGCCGTGGTCGAGGATGCCTTGTCGCTGACCGGAAATCACGGCCTGTCCCGCGCCAATCCGCTGGAGCGGCACTATCGCGATGTCCTGTGCGGCCGCGTGCACACGCCACAGGACGATTCCACACGCACCGGCCTCGGCCGCGCGGCGCTCGGACTCTAAGAGATAAAACAAGGAGACGGTCATGTCGATCGAGTTCATCGGCTTCATCAGCAACAACAATTCGTCCGAGACCATCGTCCGCGAAGGTCCGATCCTCAACCCGACCCACATCGAGACGGTGGCGAAAGCGCACGAGAATGCCGGCTTCGACCGTGCGCTGCTGGCGTTTCATTCCACCACCCCGGACGCGCTCCAGGTTGCCCAGCATGTCCTGGGCGTCACCGACCGCCTCAACGTGCTGATCGCGCAGCGGCCGGGCTTCACCGCCCCGACGTTGCTGGCGCGGCAGTTCGCGGCGCTCGACCAGTTCTCCCGTGGACGCGTTGCACGTCATCACCGGCGGAAATGCCACCGAGCTCCGGCAAGACGGCAACACGCTCGACGATAAGAACGAACGTTACGCCCGCACCTCGGAGTTCCTTGATGTCCTCAAGCTGGAATGGACCAGCGACAAGCCATTCACCTACAAGGGCAAGTATTACCAGGTCGAGAATGCCTTCTCGCAGGTGAAGCCGTATCGTCCCGAGGGTATCCGGATCTATTTCGGGGGCGCCTCGGATGCGGCGATCGACGTCGCCGGCAAGCATGCCGACACCTTCGCGCTGTGGGGGGAATCCTATGCGCAGGTGCGCGATGTCACCTCCCGCGTCCACAACGCAGCGATCAGGCAGGCGCGGCCGACGCCGCGTTTCAGCCTCTCGGTGCGGCCGATTATCGCTCCGACCGAAAAGCAGGCCTGGGAGAAGGCGGAAGAGATTCTCGCGCGCGCCACCGCGCTCCAGGACAAGACCGGCTACCGCAAGCCCGCCGACGGCCACGCCACAGCCGGCGCGCGGCGCCTGCTCGCGCTCGCCGACCAGGGCACCCGCATCGACAAGCGGCTGTGGACCGAGATCGCAAAGCTCACCGGCGCCAACAGCAATACGACCGCGCTGGTCGGCACGCCCGAGCAGGTCGCCGAAGTCTTCCGCGACTATTACGACCTCGGCATCAGCCATTTCCTGATCCGCGGCTTCGATCCCCTGATCGACACCATCGAATACGGCCGCGAGTTGATCCCGCTGACGCGCCAGCTGATCGCGAAGCGTCAGGCTGTTCGCGGCGAGGCGGCGGAATGATCCGCCTCATACTGGCCGGCGCGCTGCTGTTCGGTTCGTTCGAACTGGCGGCGGCGCAAACCACCCTGCGCGTCGGCGACCAGAAAGGCAATTCGCAGGCCGTGATGGAAGCGGCGGGCGTGCTCAAGGACGTTCCCTACAAGATCGAGTGGAAGGAGTTTCCCGCGGCCGCGCCGCTGCTGGAAGCGCTGAGCGCCGGTGCGATCGACACCGGTCTCGTCGGCGATGCGCCGTTCACCTTCGCCGCCGCCTCCGGCGCGCCAGTGAAGGCGATCGCCGCGATCCGGCAGACGCGCGAGGGGCTGGCCATCCTCGTGCCGGAGAATTCGCCGATCAAGACGTTCGGCGATCTGCGCGGCAAGAAGATTGCGACCGGCCGCGGCTCGATCGGCCACCAGCTGATCCTCGCCGCATTGGAGAAGAACGGCTGGAGCGCCAACGACGTGCAGATCGCGTTCCTGGCGCCATCCGATGCCAAGATCGCCTACACGCAAGGCTCCGTCGATGCCTGGTCGACCTGGGAGCCCTATGTCAGCCAAGAGGAGGTGCTGTTCAGGTCGCGCCGTGTCATCACCTCGGAGGGCCTGACGCCGGGGCTGAGCTTTCAAGTCGCGCGGCCCGACGCCATCCGCGACAAGCGTGCCGAGCTGACGGATTTTATCCGGCGCCTCACTGCGGCGCGGGCGTGGTCGTTGAACAACGTCGACAGCTACGCGGCGACGTGGGGCAAGCTGATGAACATCCCGACGGCCGTGCCGCAAAATTGGCTGTCGCGTGCGAAAATCCGGATTGCGCCGATCGATGACGGAGTGGTCGCGGACGAGCAGGGCACGATCGACCTCTACTTCCGTTGGGGCTTGATCAAGCAGAAGCTCGATGCGGCGGAGATCGTCGATCGCTCGTTTGCGGATGCGGTCGCGAAGGCTGGGCTGTAGTAGCGGCTCTCGCGTCCCGGACGCGGTGCAGCGTGCAACGCTGCTCCGCAGAGCCGGGACCCACGCCAGACAGATTGCCGTCGGTTAGATGGGCCCCGGCTCAGCAGCGCACCACTGCGTGATGCGCTGCGTCCGGGGCACGAGAGACCGCCTGGTCCTCAAGTGTCTGTGAGCGAAGAAAACGCCTTCCAATCCGATCGCATCCTCGAAACATTCCTTCTGCATTTCCTGCGCTCAGCAATAGCCGCATTGCTATTTGCACCACCTCCCTTGCAGCACGCTGCATCCCGGCAAAAATCAAACAGACGACCACATCGGGAGACCGGCCATGGGCCTGCAAGAAACAAAAATCGAATCGCTTCCCTTCGTCACTGCCGAACTCAATTACCTGGCCCCCGTTTCGGGCAGGCCCCGCACCTACGCCTTCGATCCGCCGCCCGGCGAGCCCAAGAGCACGTCGCTGCCGGAGCCGCACCAGGTCCCGATCTTCGATGCGCGCCTGATCGCGCAGAACCTCTCCCTCGATCGCGAGGGCTTTGCGCTGGTGCGGCATCCGACGCGGGTGAAGGATTTTTACAACGAGGAAGAGGTGAGGGCGGTCTACTACCCCGCCGCCGAGGCGTTCCTGCGCGCGACGCTGAAGGCCGACCGCGTCTTCATCTTCGACCATACGTTGCGCCGGCGCGTCGAGGGCGCTGCGGATATCCGCGGCGCTGGTCCGCGCCAGCCGGCGACACGTGTCCATGTTGACCACACCATCGCTTCAGGAGCCAACCGCGTGCGCGAGCACCTGCCTGACGAAGCCGAAGAGCTGCTCAGGGGGCGTGTGCAGGTGATCAATCTGTGGCGGCCGATCCGCGGCCCGCTCCGCGATTCGCCGTTGGCGATGGCCGACGGCACGACGGTAGCGGCCGATGATCTCGTTGCCTCCGACCTGATCTATCCCAACCGTCGCGGCGAAACCTATTCGGTGAAATACAATCCCAACCATCGCTGGTTCTATTTCCCCGAGATGACGCCGGACGAAGCGCTCCTGCTCAAGTGCTATGATTCCGCAACCGACGGCCGCACGCGGTTCGGGCCGCACACGGCCTTCGTCGATCCGACCACGCCGCCAAATGCGGCGCCCCGTGAGAGCATCGAGATCCGCACACTCGTCTTTCACAAGCAGTAACAATCTTTGATGGCGCTGCCGGGACCCATCCCGGCAGTGTTCCTGGAACATTCGGGAATAGTCGGACGTTTGCAGCGCCAGACGGGGCCAAACGGGAGCGGTGCCTTGCGAGCGCAGACGACGCTATTCTTTTGCCTGGCCACATTTTCGCTTTCAGTTTTTTCTGCTGCACATGCCGAAAGCGGACTTGCCTCATATTACGGATATGGAAAAGCCGGCGGGAGCGGCGAGTTGACCTGCGCGCACCGCACGCGCCCGTTCGGCAGCGTGCTCAGGGTGTCCTATAGCGGCCGCACCATCCAGTGCCGTGTCAACGATCGCGGCCCCTTCATTCGCGGCCGGATCGTCGACCTCTCGGTGCCTGCCGCTCGTGCGCTCGGCATGATGAGCGCCGGCGTGGTGCGGGTCTCGGTGGAATAGGCCTGACAGCGCGCTATAGTGTCCCAAAACCAAGGGTGAGGGGGCGCTATGGCGAGGGTCAGGGTGGGACTCGTGGGCTGCGGCTTCGTGTCAGAACTGCATATGTATGCGTTCCGGCGCGTCTATGGCGTGAATGTCGAGGTTGCGGCCGTGGCCGCCCGCGGCGACCATGTTCTTGAGTTCGCCGGTCGTCACCAGATCCCGCATGTCTATCGGAGCTTTGCCGAGTTGATCGCGAACCGCGAGCTCGATGTCGTCGACATCTGCACGCCGCCCAATCTTCATTCCGAGATGATCGTAGCCAGCATGCAGGCCGGCAAGCATGTGATCTGCGAAAAGCCCTTCGCGGGCTATTTCGGCCGCAAGGGCGACAGTCAGCCGATCGGTAAGCACGTGCCGAAGGCGCTGATGTATGAGCGCGTGCTGGAGGAGATGGACCAGAACCGTGCCGAGATCGAGCGCACCGGAAAACTCTTCATGTATGCCGAGGACTGGATCTACGCGCCTGCGGTGACCAAGATGGCTGAGATCATCAAGGCGACCAAAGACAAAATCCTGTTCATGAAGGGCGAGGAGAGCCACTCCGGCTCACACGCGGCGCATGCCGCGCAATGGGCGATGACCGGCGGCGGCTCGCTGATCCGCATGGGCTGCCATCCGCTCTCGGCTGTGCTCTATCTGAAACAGGTCGAAGCCAAAGCGCGCGGCGAGACCATCCACGTCGCCAGCGTCACCGGCGATGTCGGCAACGTCACAGCCAGCCTCAAGCCGGAGGAGCGCGCCTATGTCAAGGCCAACTCGGTCGATGTCGAGGACTGGGGCACGCTCACCGCCACGTTCTCCGATGGCACCAAGGCCACCGTGTTCTCCGGGGACATGATCATGGGCGGTGTGCGCAATCTGATCGAGACTTACACGAGCGGCGGCTCGCTGTTCGCCAACATCACGCCGAACACACATCTGATGAGCTACCAGACCAGCGAAGAGAAACTCGCGAGCGTCTACATCACCGAGAAGGTCGATCGCAAAACCGGCTGGCAATATGTCTGCCTGGAGGAGGAATGGACGCGCGGCTATTTGCAGGAGATCCAGGATTTCATGGAATGCGCCGCAAGCGGACGACAGCCACTGTCGGATCTGGCGCTGGCCTACGAGACGATCAAGGTGAACTACGCCGGCTATTGGGCGGCGGAAGAGGGGCGGCGGGTGGTGTTGTAGGTCGCCGCCACGCGCTTGCTGACGACAGATGCCGCCACTTACCAAGCCCCGATAGCCATCAAAACAAAAATGGTCATGCACGAGACGCAGGCAATCGACGCAGTATAGAATTCGGGTGTGTTCAATGCTGCCTCCTGAGTTAATGTCCTTTCCTGATGTCTGTTGCCGCGAGGAGAGGCTACCTATTTCGGCGCGCGCTTCGACTCTATTTCGTCCTGCGTGTCGATATTGCCAACGCTATCCGGATCGGCAGGATCGCAATCCGCCTGAAGGAGTTCAGGATGTTTGCCCGTGAGCAGAAGCTGCTTGCGCATTTCGGCAAGGCGGGCGCGGCAATATTCGCGATAGAGCAGGTCAAATATGGTGGGCATCGTTACCCCCATCGTTGGAAATTCACGATCTGAAAATTCAAGGTCGGTGCTCGAAGGCTCCTCAATGAGAGCCTGTTGGCCGACTGTGCCAATTCCAACGCTCAAACGCGATTGGCGGACTGGCCTGTATGTAGACAAAAAACGGAGCAGGGATAATTACCTGGATCACACTGTAGCGGTTTTTTTGTTTCAGTAAGGCTTCGTCCGACAACCTGAGCGCGCCGCCCGGCGACTAGAATCCAACTACAAAGCGAAATTACTTACCTTTGGATGCAAGCGCCTTCGGCTGCAACGCTAGCGCCGCGAGTGGTGTTGTAAGGCGTGGTGCCACACTGAGCGTCGAGTGCTCGCTGCCAATCCTTCTCTCCTTGTGAGAGAAGTTGGCAGCGCCGCCAACGCGCGCAGCCTCACGCCCCGTAAGTCGATCCCTTCGGCAGCGGGAAGACCGGGTCCTGCGTGCGGATGTTCGTCGGCCACACCACCGAGATGTGCTCGCCGGCGTTCTGCATCACGACCGGTGTCGAGCGCTCGTTCTGGCCGGAAAGCGGCGTGCCTGGCGGGAAGAATTTCACGCCATAGCCCTGGATGGTGCCGCCGGCGGGGATGTCGACGTCGAGCGCCGCCTTGCGGATCGCATCGGGCTCGAAGCTACCGTACTTCTCTTTGGCGACCGGCAGTACGTTGTTGAGCAGCACCCAGGTCTGGTTGAATCCCATCGAGCAGTGCGGCGGCACGTCGGTGGCGCCGGTCTTGGTCTGGTAGCGCGTCACCATGGTCTTGATGAGATCGCCGATGCCCGGTGCGAGCTTTGCCGGGTCCAGCAGTTGCGCCGGCACCGGATCGATGTTGCAGAAATTGTCGATGTCGGCGCCAAAGGTCGCGCGCAGCTTGTCGAGCTGGCTATAGCCGGCTCCGGCGCCGAACAGCATCTTGAAGCGCAGGCCGCTTTCGCGCGCCTGGCGGAGGAACAGGGTGATGTCGGGGTTGTAGCCTGCATGCGAGATCACGTCGGCCTTGGCGCGCTTGATTTTCGTGACCAGCACGGACAGGTCCGGCGCCGAAGCCGAATAGCCTTCCTTCAACACGACCTGAAGCCCGGCTTCCTTGGCATAGGCCTCGTCCGCGGCGGCGACGCCGACGCCGTAAGGGCCGTCCTCGTGGATCAGCGCGATCTTGACGTCCTTTGGCTCCATGCCCAGCTTCGCCTTGGCGTGCTCGCTCATGAAGCCGGCAAAGGCCTGACCGTACTGGTCCGAGTGGATCTGCGCGCGAAACACGTATTGCAGGTTCTTGTCCTTGAACACGGCGGTCGACACCGCAGTCGTGATCCAGAGGATCTTCTTCTGCTGCTCGACCTTCGCCGCCATCGGCACCGCGTGCGCGCTGGAATAGACGCCGTTGATGATGTCGATCTTTTCCTGGCTGATCAGCCGTTCGGCCTCGTTGATCGCCACATCGGCCTTGCTCTGGGAGTCGGCCGCAACAGGCACGATCCTGGTCTTGCCACTGACGCCGCCCTTCTCGTTGACGAGGTCGATGGCGATCTGCGCGCCGACCGAGGAGGCGACCGAGCCGCCGGCGGCAAAGGGACCGGTGAGATCGTAGATCAGGCCGATGCGCAAATTCTCGGCTTGCGCCTGGGCCCGTGTCCAATCGAGGCTGAGTGCGGCGGCGGCAGCCGCCGAAGTCTTCAGCAGCTGCCTGCGTGAAGTCGGCATCCTATCCTCCCTCAAAACCGTCGTGTGATTGGTCTTGTTATTTTTTTGCGAAGTATTTGGAGGGGATGGTGGAAAGTCAACATGCGCCGCACTTGGCAATTCGGACATGCGCTTCCCCGGCGCGATTGCAGGGGTGGTTTTGCGGGCATCATCGGCAGCCACGCGCCGGCGATTGCGTCGGCCGATCGGCGCTCGCGAGGTCGAACCGCCGGCGGCGCCGTGTGGATTTTTCCCCGAGTCTCATTCTTTTTGCGGCACGTGCCCTGAGGGGGCCGCGAGGAGCTGGCTTGCGCTCCTTCGCCATGGATATCCGGTCCGAACGGCATCAGGCGGGATGCAAATACCCACTTGTCATCCGTGCGTTTTCAGCCGGTCCGCAGGCCTGCCGCAATTGCGATGAGTTTACTGGTGCGCTCGGAACGTGCCAGGCGCGACGGCCGGCATTCGGCTTGTGCGCATCGGAGGTTGCGTGCCATTCTAGGCGGGCAAATTGCATGGGAAGCCAAATTCCCGGCATGGCCGATCGAGCCAATTTAAGGGGTGGAACGCAGCTCAAGGAGAAGAGACATGGAATGGACGCATCGTCTTGCAGGGCTGGCTTGCGCCGGTCTCCTGCTATCCCCGGTCAGTGCCTTGGCAGGTCCCAAGGTCGTGTCCGGTCCGGGCGCCGATCCCGGATGTTTCAAGCCTTGGTCCAGCCAGACCAAGTTCTTCCAGTGGGATAAGAAGCCTGGGCCTTACAAGATTGCGCTCGTCAACGGCTTCGTCGGCAACACCTGGCGCATCCAGATGGTGAAGACGGCGAAGGCCTTCGCCGAACAACCGGGCATCAAGGAGAACATCAAGGAGTTCAAGGTGGTCTCGACCGGTACCGATGTTGCGGCGCAACTCGGCGCGATGGAGGACTTCATCAATCAGGGCTTTGACGGCATCGTCACCATCGCGGTGGCGCCTGACGGCTTCGACCGCATCATCCGTCTTGCCGACAAGAACAATGTGGTGGTCGTTCCCTTCGACAATATCCTCGACACCGACAAGGTGATGATGGTCAACGAGGACCAGAAGGAAATGGGCCGCATGTCGGCGAAATGGATCATGGATGAAAGCGGCAAGAAGTCCGGCGACATCCTGGAGGTCCGTGGCCTGCCCGGCAATTCCGTCGACCGTGACCGCCATCTCGGCTTCCGCGAGGTCATGGAAGCGCCCGGTAACAGCTTCAAGATCACCGAGGTGGTCGGCAATTGGGATACCGGCACCTCGCAGAAGGTGACGGCGGACGCGCTTGCGGTGCACGGTCATTTCGACGGCGTGTTCACACAAGGCGGCTCCGACGGCACCGTGCAGGCGATGATGTCGGCCAAGCATCCCTTCGTGCCGATGTCGGGTGAGGGCGAGAACGAGTATCGCAAGCAAATTGCTGATCACGCCAAGGACGGCCTCAAGGGCATGTCTTATGGTCAGTCGCCGGCACTGGTTGCCATCGCCATGAAGGCCGCGATCTCGGCGCTCCAGGGCAATCCCATGCCGCAGCTGATCTCGATCCCGATTCCGGTCGCGACCTACAAGGATCTCAAGCCCGGCGTCAATTACTGGCCCGATCTCAACGCCAACTTCTTCGCGCCGAACCAGTTCACGCCCTGCGGCGTGAATTTCACCGCGCCGGAGATCATGTCGCAAAGCGAAAAGAACACCCAGTGACCGCGCTGGCGATGTCATGCCTGCGGCCTGGCCTTGGCCGGGCCGCCGCTGCGTGAGAACGCAACATGACGCAAGGAGTCTTTCTCGAACTGTCCGGCATTTCCAAACGCTATGCCGGCGTGCGGGCGCTCGAGGGCGTCGACTTCGGCTGTGAACGCGGCAAGATCCACGCCGTGCTGGGCGAGAACGGCGCGGGCAAATCGACGCTGATCAAGATCATCGCCGGTGTGGTGCAGCCCGACAGCGGCCGCATGCGGCTCGCCGGACATGACGTGAGCTTCGCGACGCCGTCGGCCGCCAATGCCGCAGGTGTGGTCTGCATCTTCCAGGAGCTGTCGCTGATGCCCGACCTCTCGGTCGCGGACAACATCTCGATCGCCTCGCCGCCGCGCCGGTTCGGCCTGATCGATGCGCGGGCGCAACGCCGCCGCGCCGAGCGGCTACTCGCCGAGATCGGTTGCGAGGACATCAACCCGCTGATGCGCGTCCGCGACCTGCCGTTGTCGCGCCGCCAGATCGTCGAGATCGCCAAGGCGCTTGGCAAGAGACCCCAGCTTTTAATCCTGGACGAGGCGACCTCGGCGCTCACCAGCGCCGACGTGGAGAAGGTCTACGCGATGCTGGCGCGGCTCAAGTCCGAGGGCGTCGCCATTCTCTACATCTCGCACCGCATGCATGAGGTCGAGGCGCTCGCCGACCGTGCCTCGGTGTTCCGCAACGGGCGCCATATCGAAACCTTCGACAAGGGCGGGCGCTCGACCGCAGAGATCGTTCAGCTCATGATCGGTCGCGACATCGCGACTCAATATCCTGCCAAGCCGGCCCGCACCTCGGTGCGGCCGATGCTGGCGCTCGAAAACCTGTCCTGGGAGGGGCGTCTCAACCGCATCTCGCTCCGCGTCGGTGCCGGCGAGATCGTCGGTCTGGGCGGCCTCGACGGCCAGGGCCAGAAATCCCTCCTGCTCGCGCTCTTTGGAGTGCTGCGCGGCATATCCGGGCGCGTCACGGTCGAAGACCGCGAGGTCCGGCCAGGCTCCCCAGCAGCTGCGAAGTCGGCGGGTATCGCGCTGGTGCCTGAGGATCGCAAGACCGAAGGCCTGATGCTGCCGATGTCGATCGCCGACAATCTGGTGATCGCCTCGCTCGACGCCATCTCGACCGGACCCCTGGTCGATCGGGCCAAGGAGAGCGAAGCCGTCAAGCGCGCCATCGCGCGGCTCCAGATCAAGATCGGCGCGCCCGGCGATGCGGTCTCGACGCTCTCGGGCGGCAACCAGCAAAAGGTGGTGCTCGCCAAGTGGCTGATGACCGAACCGCGCATCATCCTGCTCAATGATCCAACGCGCGGCATCGACGTCGGCACCAAGCAGGAGCTCTACCGGCTGATGCGCGAACTCGCCGACCAGGGTGCTGCCATCCTCTTCTACTCGACCGACTATGACGAATTGATCGGCTGTTGCGACAGGGTGGCGATCATGTATGACGGCCGTATCGTGCGCGAGCTGCAGGGCGGTGAACTCACCGAGACCAACATCATCGCGAGCGCGCTGAACATCGATGCCGCAGCCCCGGCCGGTGCCGGAGCCGTCCATGCTTGACGATGTCGCCATCCGCGTCCGCCAGAACGTCGGCATCGTCACCGCCGTCCTGTTGTTCTGTGTCCTCTATGTCCTCTACAACCTCGCGCACCCCAAGGGTTTCTCCTCGGCCGTCCTGGTGCAGAACAGCGACGAGATTTTTGCGCTTGCAATGCTGGCGATGGCCCAGACCGTCCCTGTGCTGGCATCGGGGCTCGATCTCTCGGTCGGCGCCGTCATGACCATGGTGGGCTGCTTTGCAAGCTATCTGCTCACGGGGACGGCGGGAGGTACGCCACTGCATCTCGATATCTTCGGCCTGCATCTTTTCCTGGGCACCTTTCCAGGCGGTATCGGCGGCATTCTGCTCGGGACCGTCGTGTGCCTCGCCATCGGCGCGATTGCCGGCTTCGTCAACGGCTGCGTTGTCGTTTATGGTCGCATCCAGCCGATCATCGCGACGCTCGCGACCGGCGCGGTCTATATCGGCATCGCACTGTTCCTGCGGCCGACGCCGGGTGGCAAGATCGACGAGGATCTCAACTGGGCGCTGACCAATTCGCTCGGCGATTTCGCCGCGACCGTGCATATCTTCGACGATGGCGCAGCGAGCTGGTTTGCGCCGGTGGCCTGGATCCCGGTGCCCTTCGTGCTGCTCGTCCTGATCGCGCTCCTGGTCTGGGTGCCGTTCCGCCGCTCCGTTCTCGGCCGCGCCGTCTACGCGGTCGGCTCGGCCGAAGGCGCGGCCTACATGTCGGGGCTTCCGATCGACCGCGCCAAGATCGCGGCGTTCACGCTCGCCGGCTTCTTCGCCGGCTGCGGCGGTCTGTTCCTCGCTATCCAGACCTCCTCGGGCAATGCCGACATTCCACAGGCCGGCGCCTATACGCTCAACTCCATCGCCTCCGTCGTGATTGGCGGCACGTCGCTGCTCGGCGGCACGGGCAGCGCGATCGGCTCGATCTTCGGAGCCATGATCCTGCGCGTGATCTCCTTCTTCTTTCGCATCTTCGATATTGCGCCCCTGCTGCAGCCGCTGTTCGAGGGCCTGATCCTGCTGGTGGCCGTCAGCATCGGTGCGCTCGGCGTCCTGCGCGTCAGGAACACGCTGGAGCTGTTCCGATGACATCGGCCTCTCTCAGCCTCTCGCGCGACGACCGCCCGATCCTGATTGCGGCGCTGTTCATCCTCGTCATTCTGGTGGCGGGCACCGTCTACACTTTCGCCCGTTTCGGGAGCGCGCCGTTGTTGTCGCCGACCTATCTGTTGCAGCAGCTCCAGATCGGCGCCTTCCTCGGCATCGTGGCGGCCGGCATGATGATCGTGATCCTGATCGCCCAGATCGATCTGTCGGTGCCGTGGACGCTCGCGGCCGCCGCGATGATGGCGACATCGGTCGGCGGGTCGCTCGCCATTCCCGTCGGCCTCGGGATCGGGCTTCTGGTCGGGCTCTTCAACGGGATTGGCGTTGCCTATCTGCGCGTGCCCTCGATGATCTTCACACTGGGCGTCAACGCGGTGATGCGCGGCCTGATGGTTGCCCATACCGGCGGCTACGCACCGCAGACGGCCGCCACCGATTTGATGCGGTCGCTCGCCGCCGACCGTACGCTCGGCATTCCAAATGCCTTGTTCGTCTGGGCCGCAGTCTCGGTGCTGGTCGCCCTCATGCTCCAGCGCACGGCACTCGGCCGTTACATCTATGCCATCGGCAACAAGGAGGCCGCGGCGTATCTGGCCGGCGTCGACACGCGGCGTGTCACCGTGATCTGCTTCGTCATCTGCGGTGTCGCGGCCGCGCTCGCCGGCGTCCTGCTCGCAGGTTATTCCACAAAGGCTTATCAGGGCATGGGCGATGCCTATCTGCTGCCGTCGATCGCCGCGGTGGTGATCGGCGGAACCAACATTCTGGGTGGTCGCGGCCGCTATCTCGGCACGCTGATCGGCGTCGTGCTGATCGTGCTGCTCAACAGCGTTCTGTCGATCATGGACATGCCCGAAGCCGGCCGGCAGGTGATCTACGGCCTCGTCATCATCTTCATGCTGCTGGTCTATGGACGCGGCGAACGCGTCACGAGTTGACGTGTAACCGTGGGCAACGCCTGGTCGCCCAGCTCGACTGCTGTGGCGAACCGCTGCATTGGTGTCCAGTTGCGCTCCCCCTTTAGACCGCCGCGCGCGTGTTGAGGTAGATCGAATACAGCGAGGTCTGGCCGCAGATATAGAGCCGGTTGCGGCGGGGGCCGCCGAAACAGACGTTGGCGACGATTTCCCCGACCGGCACCGTGCCGATATGCGTGCCGTCAGGCGCGTAGCAGAAGACACTGCGGCCTGCCGACGTCCAGACATTGCCGTGGATGTCGCAGCGGAAGCCGTCGTAGAGACCCTCGGGACAGGTCGCGAACAGCGCGGCGTCGCCGATCGTTTGCTGTCCCTCCACCTTGTAGGACCAGATCGTTGCGGGTAGGCCAGGGACATGCGTGGCACCGGTGTCGGCGACGTAGAGCCGCGTCTCGTCGGGCGAGAAGGCCAGGCCGTTGGGCTGCACCCGGTCGGACACGACGCGCGTGATCTTTCCGGTGCCGGCGTCGACCCGGTAGACGTTGCTGGCGCCGATCTCGGACGGACTCTGCTGCCCCTCGTAATCGCTGTCGATGCCGTAGGTCGGATCGGAGAACCAGATCGAATTGTCGGACTGGACCACGACGTCGTTGGGCGAGTTCAGCCGGCGGCCGTCGAACTGGTCGGCCAGCACGGTGATCGAGCCGTCGTGCTCAGTGCGGGTGACGCGCCGCATGAAATGCTCGCAGCTTACCAGCCGTCCCTGGCGATCGACCGTATTGCCGTTGGAATTGAAGCTCGGCGAGCGGAACACCGACACCGATGCGTCGGTCTCGTCGAACCGCATCATGCGGTTGTTGGGAATGTCGGACCAGACGAGGTAACGGCCGGCCGGGAAGTAGGCCGGGCCTTCGGCCCAGCGGCAGCCGGTGAAAAGCTTCTCGAGATTGACATGACCGATGACCAGCCGCTCGAAGCGCGGGTCGTGGGTGACGTAGGGGAGCATGGGCCCTCCGCAATGAGCCCGCAGGTCCTGAAAATCGCCCGCGTGCTGCTTTCCGTCACTCTGATCGACCTTGCCGGATTTGCAAGTGGTGCTTCAGCGGGGAGCGCGCTGAGGCATGAAAGTGAAATGCCCGGGCCAAGCCCGGGCATCCGCGTTGGTAGCGCTCGTCTTGCGGCCCTTACTGCGACAGCTTCACGAAGTTCGGAAACTTCAACTTGCCTTCCGCGATCTTCTCGGGCCAGACCACGATCTGCTTGCCGTCCTGCCACTGGAAGACGAGGCCGGTCACAGCGCCGGGGCCGGACTTGATGCCGTGGGTGAACTCGTCGTTCTTGCCGTAGAACTGGATCTGGCCGATCGTGCCCTCGAAATTGGTCTTCTCGAGCTCGGTGACCATCTTGTCGGGATCGGTCGAGCCGGCGCGCTTGATGGCGTCGGTGATGATGTAGACCTCGTCATAGGCGGTGTAGCCGGTATAGGCGGGCGGGGTGCCGAACTTGGCCTTGAAGGCGGCCGCGAACGGCTTCGTCTTGGAGGTCACGGCGACGTCGGGCGTTGCCACCGCGAGCGACGGCACGCCGTCGGCCGCACCATTGGTATCCTTCCAGAACGTCGGGCTCAGCGCCTGCGCGCTGATGCCGAACATCGGGATCGGCACCTGCTGGTTCTTCCACTGCACGGTCGGCTGCACGCCGACATGCGAAATGCCGGTGACGATCACGTCCGGCTTCTTGCTCTCGATATTGTTGAAAATCGGCGTGAAGTCGGTGGTGTCGGGCGAGAAGCGCACGTGCTCGACGACCTTCAGCCCGGCCTTGGGCAGGCAGGCCTCGTAGCCGACGTCGAGCGGCTTGGTCCAGGCCGCGTCCTCGCTCATGATCGCGACCGTCTTGAACTTGAGCTTGTCGACGAGAAGATCCTTGGCTGCGTCGCAGACGAGCTGCGCTTGCGCGGCCGAGGTCAGGTAGCCGTGGAAGGTGTACTTGTTCTTCTCGTAGTCGTTGTGAATGGCCTTGGTGATCTCGTTCGAGGCGGCGCCGGGAGTGATCAGCGGCATCTTCAGCCGCGCCGCCCAGGGCTCGAGCGCCAACACGACCTCGCTGATATAGCTCGCGATCACGGCAGAGACCTTGTCCTCGCTCACCGCGCGCTGGAAGGCACGCACGGAGTCCGCTGACGAGCTCTTGTTGTCATAGGTGACGATCTCCACCTTGCGGCCGAGGATGCCGCCCTTGGCGTTGATTTCGTCGGCGGCGATCTGCGCGCCGCCGGGGGTCGCAGCACCCGCGATCGACTGCACCTCGGCGATGACGCCGATCTTGATCGGGTCGTTCGACTGCGCGTAGGCGGGTGCGGCGAGGCACAGCGCCAGCGCGGAGGCGAGGACGCTGCTGCCGAGTATCGTCGATGATCGCATGGTCGTTTCCCTTTCGTTGTTTTGTTATTGATACGCGCGAATTAGAGAAAATCGGCACCGGCCTCCGCGGCGAAGCGGCCGGGATCGCCCTCCCAGACGATCCGGGCATGTTCGAGCACATAGACGCGGTCGGCGTGGGGCAGCGCGAAGGTCACGTTCTGCTCGCCGAGCAGCACCGTGATCGACGTCGTCTGCCGCAGCTTCTCCAGCGCCTTGGACAATAGCTCGAGGATGACGGGCGCAAGTCCGAGCGTCGGCTCGTCCAGGATCAGGATCTGCGGCTGCATCATCAGCGCGCGGCCGATCGCAAGCATCTGCTGCTCGCCGCCCGACAGGGTCTGCGCCAGCTGGCCCTGGCGCTCCTTGAGGATCGGGAACAGCTCGAACAGCCAGGCGAGCTGCGCGGCCCGCTTGTCGTCGGCAAGGTGCTGGCCGCCGAGATCGAGGTTTTCGCGCACCGACATCTCGCCGAACAGCTCGCGCGATTCCGGGCATTGCACCAGACCGCTGCGCGCGATCTTCGCCGGGCTCGTGCCGCGCAGCTTGTCGCCGCTGCGCACGATCTCGCCGGTATAAGGCAGGAAACCGGAGATGGTGTTGAACAGCGTGGTCTTGCCGGCGCCGTTGAGCCCGACGACGGAGACGAACTCGCCCTCGTGGACGTGAATCGAGACGTTCTCCAGCGCCTGCGCCTTGCCATAGAACACGCTGACATTCTCGACCTGGAGCAGCGGCACCTTGTCCTTGAAGCTGGTCTCCGGTCGCGCATGGGTCTCGATCGCGCCGCCGAGATAGACCCGGCGCACGGTCTCGTTCTTCATGACGTCGTCGGCCTTGCCGGTGACGATCTCCTCGCCGAGGTACATCGCTAGCACGCGGTCGACCAGTGCGGCGACACTCTTGACGTTGTGGTCGACCAGCATGACGGCGCGGCCCTCGTCGCGAAAGCTGCGGATGAGGTCGGAGAAAACATCGACCTCCGCTCGCGTGAGCCCGGCGAAGGGCTCATCCACCAGCACGACCTTGGGATCGCGCGCGATCGCTTTTGCCAGCTCAAGCCGGCGCAGATCGGCAAAGGGCAGCGTCGGCGGACGGCGGTTCATGACCGCACCGAGCCCGACGCGGTCGGCGATCCACTTGGCGCGCTCGACCAGCGCCTTGTCCGGGAACAGCATGAACAGGCTGTCCGGCAGCAGCGCGACCATGATGTTCTCCAGCACGGTCTGCCGGTTCAGCGGCCGCGAGTGCTGGAACACCATGCCAAAGCCTTTTCGCGCGATCTTGTGCGCGGGAAGGCCGGCGACATTCTCGCCCTCGAAGATCACTTCGCCGGCAGTCGGGCGCTCGATGCCCATCACGCTCTTCATCGCGGTCGACTTGCCCGAGCCGTTCGGCCCGATCAGGCCAAAGATCTCGCCGCCGTTTACCTCGAAGCCGAGGTTCTTGACGGCGGTCAATCCGCCGAAGCGTTTTGTCAGGCCGCGGACTTCGAGCACGGGTCGGTTTGAAAGCCTCTGGTCCATCACGAGCGCGCCTCACGCGAGAGGGCCGCTCCGAGGAAGCCGCCGGGAAAGAACAGCACGACGAGAAGCGCGACCGCCGAGACGATGAAGGTCGCGAGCTCGCCCGTGGGCCGCAAGAACTCGCCGGCGACGATCAGGAAGATCGCGCCAAGCGCTGCGCCGAGCACGGTACGCCGGCCGCCGAGCACCGCCGCGACGATGACATTCACGCCGACCGCGACGTCGACAACGGTGCCGACGGAGGCCGTGCCGAAGTAGAACACCAGCAGCGCACCGGAAAGTCCCGAGAAGAACGCGCTGACGACGAAGGCGGCGAGCTTGTGCTTGACGATGTTGAAGCCGAGCGCACCGGCCTGCACCGGATCCTGGCCGCTCGCCTGCAGCACGAGGCCGATCGGCGATTGCGACAGGCCGTAGAGGATCGCCGCCGAGATCGTCATGAAGCCGAGCGCGATCCAGTAATTGGCGCCGGCGTTGATGGTGATGACGTCGGGGATGGTCAGGCCGATCTCGCCGCCGGTGAGGTCCGCGAACACCACGATGAAATTCTGCAGCATCAGGACCGCGACCAGCGTGGTCAGGCCGAAATAGGGCCCGCGTACGCGCAATGCCGGCAGCGCCAGCACGAGACCGGCGATGACGGAGGCGAGCGCACCGAGCACGATGCAGAGATAGACCGACCAGCCGAACTGGTTGTTGAGGATGCCGGCAGTGTAGGCGCCGACGCCGATCAGGAAGGTCGGACCGAAATTGACTTCGCCCGCGAAACCGAACAGCAGGTCCCAGGCCATCGCGAACACGCCGAAATAGAATGCGACGGTGAGAAGGCCCAGCACATAACCGGAGACGTAGAGCGGCAGCGTCGCCGCGATCACGACCAGCGCAACCGAGATGAAGAATAGGCGCGAGGTAAAGAAGGTGGACATCTCAGCGCCTCCCCAGAAGGCCCTGGGGCCGGATGTACATCACGAAGACGAGCAGCAGCAGCGCCGGGATGGTGCGGTAGGCCGGCGAGACCAGGTAGGCCGTGAGGGTTTCGAGATAGCCGACCACGAAGGCGGCGATCAGCGAGCCGGAGACGCTGCCGAGACCGCCGAGCACGACGATCGAGAATGCGCTCGCCGTCAGCGGTCCGACGCTGTAGGAGCTGACGCCGAGAAACATTCCGAGCAGGACGCCGGCGATGCCGGCGAGGATGCCGTAGATCGCCCATACCACGACGTAGATGTTGGTGAGCTCGAGCCCGAGCAAGGTGACGCCGCGCGGATTCATCGAGGCCGCCAGCACCGCCTTGCCGGTGC
Source organism: Pseudomonadota bacterium (assembly GCA_023388935.1). Taxonomy (GTDB): domain Bacteria; phylum Pseudomonadota; class Alphaproteobacteria; order Rhizobiales; family Xanthobacteraceae; genus Bradyrhizobium. The sequence continues at coordinate 78,462 of JAEWFG010000378.1, forward strand.
GGGTGCGGTTCACCAGGAGCCACAGCAGCGCGATCACGAGGCAGCACACGATCGCGGTAAAAATCTCGTTCTTCGGCGTACGCACGCCAAGGATCTCGACGACGCCCTCGACGATCGGCAGCACCGTCTTGGCGTTGTTGGTGAAGAAGTAGGCGATCAGCTCCTGGATCATGATGCCCCAGAGCAGGGTGCCGGTGAGGACGAAGATCTCCTTCTCCTCATTCGGGATGCGGCGGGAGTCCTGGATCGGCTTCACGACGGCGAAATAGGTGGCAAAGGCGGTGAGGAGGGCGACGGCGACCCCGATCAGCGCGCCGGCATAGGTACCGACACCGAGGATGCTGGCGGCGGCCCAGGCGGCCACCGCTGCCGCCACCATGATGGCACCGTGGGAGAGGTTGAGCACGCCGGAGACGCCGAAGATCAACGTGAAGCCGGTGGCACCGAGAGCGTAGAGAGCGCTGATGGCAAAGCCATCGATCAGAATCTGGAAAGCTCGCATCTATGATTGGCCGGGTGGCAGCCGGGCTGCCGCTTTGAGGAAATGTGCTGCGGGTGGCCGCATGTGGAAGCTCCCGGGAAGTGGTCCCGGGAGCTGTTCCGGCTAGTTCGAGAGTTTGATGAAACTCGGGAACTTGATGTCGACCTTGGCGACGTCCTTAGGCCAGACCGCGATCTGCTTGCCGTCCTGCCATTGCAGCATCAGACCGGTAATCAGGCCCTTGCCGTATTTGATCGAGTGGGTGAACGGATCGTCCTTGCCGTAGAACTGGACGCGGCCGATGGTGCCTTCCCAGTCGGTCTGCTCGAGCGCATCCACCAGCTTGTCGGCGTCGGTCGAACCGGCCCGCTTCACCGCGTCGGCGATGTAGTAGACCTCATCATAGGCGGTGTAGCCGGCATAGGACGGATAGTTGCCGAACTTCTTCTTGAAGTTTTCCGCGAACGGCACCGACTTCGGCGTCACCGCGACGCCGGGCCCGGAGACGCCCTGGTAGAGCACGCCTTCAGCAGCCTGGTTGGTATCCTTGCCGAAGGTCTCGTTGGTCGCCTGCGAGGAGATGCCGAACATCGGGATCGGCACCTGCTGGTTCTTCCACTGCACCGTCGGCTGCACGCCGACATGGGAGATGCCGGTGATGATCACGTCCGGCTTGGAGCCCTCGATCTTGTTGAAGATCGGCGTGAAGTCCGTGGTGTCAGGCGAGAAGCGGATGTGGTCGAGCACCTTCAGCCCGACCTTGGGCAGACATTCCTCGTAGCCGACGTCGAGCGGCTTGGTCCAGGCGGCGTCCTCACTCATGATCACCGCCGACTTCATGTGCATCTTGTCGACGAGCAGGTCCTTGGCGGCGTCGCAGACCGAAAGCGCCAGCGCGGCGGAGGTCAGATAGCCGTGGAAGGTGTACTTGTTCTTCTCGTAGTCGGCGTGAACGCTCTTGCTGATCTCGTTGGAGGCGGCGCCCGGCGTGACGAATGGTGTCTTCAGCCGCGATGCCCAGGGCTCCAGCGCCAGCACGACCTCGCTGATGTAGCTGGCGATGACGGCGTTGACCTTGTCCTCGTTGACCGCGCGCTGGAACGCGCGCACCGAATCTGCCGAGGAGGAGTGATTGTCGTAGCCGATGATCTCGATCTTGCGCCCGTCGACGCCGCCCTTGGCATTGATCTCGTCGGCGGCGAGCTGCGCCGCCTGCGGAATGGAGGCGCCGGCGATCGCCTGCGCTTCCGCGATCACGCCGATCTTGATGGGATCGGCGGCAAGTGCCGCGCCTGACGCCGTCACGAGCGCGCCCGCCGCGGCTGCACCGAGCGCCATTCGCAACGCGACAGAGAGTGCTTTATTCATGTTGTTCTCTCCCTTTGAACAGGCCTCTTGTGAGCCATTATGTCGCAACTATACCGGCGGAGGTGGTCTCGGCAAGTGAAACCGCGTTCAGGATTGTGAGAGCCGGACTAAAGTCTAGCGCTGCGCAAATGGCGGGCAGGACACCCGCGAGAGCGGTTTCGCGCGCAGGCATGCAGATTTGGTCGACGGGCATGCGAATGTACGCAAGCGCACAACGAAGTGGTCGAGGACCAGCGAGGTCGCCAGCCGGTTCAGCGCGCTTGCAGCAGCGATGGATCCAGTGGCTGGAGCCGGGCAGGATCGAATGGCGCGAGGTCTACGTCGCGCGTCGTGCCCTCGGCGATCAACGCTGCCAGCGCTTCGCCAGTCGCGGGCGCATTGAGGATGCCCCAGACATTGTGTCCGGTCGCAACATAGAGGCCTTCACTCTGCGGCACCTTGCCGATCAGCGGCAAGCCGTCCTGAGTCACGGGGCGGAAGCAGGCCTGGTGCGCGATGATCTTTTCGGGCCGGAACAGCGGCGACAGCCGCTCGGACATGGTTTGCAGGCGCACGATCGCGTCGCGGTCCGGCATGACGGCCGCCGGATCGATTGGGAGCGGCGCGATATCGGAAAGAGCCGTGATATGCGTGCTGCCGTCCGCACGTGGAAAGACTTCGATCGACGCGGCGCCGTCGTCGCCCTCATACTCCAGGAACAACGCGTCGGCTGGCACGTCCGTTCCAGTGTCGTACACGATGCTCGGACTGCGTTGGCCATAGACAGCGGGCAGGCTCATCCATTGCGCGGCGAGCAGCGACCATGGCCCCATCGCGATCACGACAGCATTCGCTTCAATGACGCGGCCTTCGATCTCGACGCCCTTTGCAGTCGTGCCGTCAGCATTGCGCACGATGCCGGTGACGCGGCCGCGGTGAAGCACAGCGCCTCGCGCGAGCGCCGCGTTCATCACGGCCGAGGTGAATTTGCGGGGATGAACGATCGCAGTCGTCTCTGTCGTGCCGATGCGCTGTCCGATGACGACACCGTCGCCGAGCCAGCTGAGAGCGGAGCGTGCATTCCGGCGCCGATCGCCATCGGAAGCAACGAAGCCGCTATACGCGGTCATCGGGCGATAGCCCCAGTCGCCCGCGATATCTTCCGGCAGCTGCGCGTGAAGCGCAAAGCTGCGGCGCGCCAGCGCGTCCAGCGGCGTGCCGTCGCACCAGTCGCGCGCGAGGAAGCCGCCGGCCTTGCCGGATGCCGCGGCCGCGACCTCGGTCCGCTCGACCACGATGACGTCGACGCCGTGGCGGCGGAGAAAATAAGCGGTGCAGGCGCCGATCACGCCACCGCCACAGATGACGACGCGCATGGATTCTTCCTTGATGATCCCTTCCGCATCGACGGGACTATCAAAAAAAATCGGCGCCGGCGAGGCACGCCGGCGCCATGTCGCGATAGGGCTCGTGCCGTTCAGCCCGGTCCTGCGCCCTGCGTGGCCGTGTACACCGCGTAGAGCGACTGGCTTGCGGCCATGAACAGGCGGTTGCGCTTGGGCCCGCCGAAGCAGATGTTGCCGCAGACTTCGGGCAGGCGGATGCGGCCGAGCAATTTGCCCTCCGGCGACCACACGGTCACGCCGCTATAGCCGACGGCGCGACCGGCATTGCTGGAAGCCCAGACATTGCCGTTGACGTCGCAGCGCACGCCGTCCGGCCCGCACTTCACGCCGTCGATCACGCAGTCGGAAAAGCGCTTCTGGTTGGACAGCTTGTTGTCGCTGCCGACATCGAACACGAAGATCTCGCCCTTGCCGCCCGGTCCGGTGTCGCCCGGGCCTTTCCCGGTCGAGACGACATAGAGCTTCTTGAAGTCCGCCGAGAAGCACAGGCCGTTCGGATCGGGCACCTGCTCCTCGGTGACGACGAGATCGACGCGACCAGAGGGGTCAATGCGATAGCAATTGGTCGGCAACTCGCGCTTGCCCGGCGTGAAGCCGGCCGGCTGCCCGATGTTTGGGTTCAGCTTGCCGGCCGCATTGCTCGGGCCGCCCGCCGCGTCGGGTGCGCCCTCGTAGAGCTGTCCGCCATAGGGCGGGTCGGTGAACCAGTAGCTGCCGTCGGGATGCGCGGCGATATCATTCGGCGAGTTCAGCCGCTTGCCGCCGAAATTATCCGCCAGGACGGTGGCGGTGCCGTTGTTCTCATAGCGCGTTACGCGCCGGGTCAGGTGCTCACAGGAGAGCTGGCGGCCCTGGAAATCGAACGAGTTGCCGTTGCTGTAGTTGGACGGCGAGCGGAACACGCTGACGTGACCATCGTCCTCGCTCCAGCGCATCTGCCGGTTGTTGGGGATGTCGCTCCACAGCAAATAGCGGCCCTGCGCGCTCCACGCCGGACCTTCAGCCCAGAGCAGCCCGGTATAGAGACGCTTGATCGACGTGTTGGGCTGCGCGAGGTCGTTGAAGGACGGATCGACCGCGAGAACGTCGGGATCCCAGAAATAGGTGGTCGGCGCGCCGCGTGGGCTGAAATCGCGCGGCGGAGTGGTGATCGTGGTCGGCGGCGCTGCCGGCCCCGGCGTCGCATTCTGCGCCAATGCAGTGCCGGCTCCGGCGATCGTGGCGCCGGCGGCTGCGGCCAGGCCCTGGACAAGTGTTCGTCGTGAGAGTGTTGAGAGTGTACCGTCAAAGTCGCGATCTTGCTCGCGCATCGTCGTAGCCTCCCGGTGTATCGCCGGCCGGTTGATCCGGTTCGGCAACCTTAAGGTTAGTCCGGTCCGCGGCGAGTTGCGAGGGCGCCGGGCAAACTCTTCGCGGCACAGTGCGCGCTGCAGCGCCACACTTTTGATACAATTGCCGCCGCGATCATCCGGATCGCGCATCGGACTGCATCATGTATCTTGGCATCGATCTCGGCACCTCGGCGGTGAAGACTGTACTCGTCGACGACACGCAGCGCGTGGTTGCGAGCCGCAGCCATCCCATCGAGACGCTGTCGCCGCTTTCAGGCCATTCCGAGCAGGATCCGCGGCAATGGATCGAGGCTGCCTTTGCGACACTGGATGCCCTCAGGGCGGATCATCCGCGCGAGTTCGCCGCGGTCGAGGGCATCGGCTTGTCCGGTCAGATGCACGGCGCAACGCTGCTCGATGCCGACCACAAGCCGCTGCGGCCCTGCATTATCTGGAACGACGGCCGCGCCGCCGCCGAATGCCGTCTGCTGGAAGAGCGCTGGCCCGGGCTTCGTACGGCGACCGGCAACAAGGCGATGCCGGGCTTCACCGCGCCAAAGTTGCTTTGGATCGCAGCGCACGAGCCAGAGATTTTTGCGGCGACGAAGCTCGTCCTGCAGCCAAAGGCATATCTGCGTCTGATCCTGTCTGGTGAGGCGATCGAGGACGTCTCGGATGCCTCGGGCTCGCTGTGGCTCGACGTGACGCGGCGCGACTGGTCGTACGAAGGCCTCACCGCCACCCGCCTGTCGCGCGCGCAGATGCCGCGCCTTGTCGAGGGCTGTGCGCCCGCGACGCGGCTGACGCGGGAGCTCGCGCAGCGCTGGGGGATGGCGAAGCAGCCAGTCATTGCGGGCGGCGCCGGCGACAATCCGGCCGGCGCGGTCGGCATCGGTGCAATTCGGCCGGGCAGCGCGTTCATCTCGCTCGGAACCTCTGGCGCATTGTTGACGCCGACCAACGAGGTCGCCGCCAACCCCGAGCGGGTCGTTCACACCTTCTGCCATGCGGTCCCCGGAATGTGGCTTCAGGCCGGTGCGATCCTCTCGGCGGCGTCCTGCCTGGCCTGGGCCTCGCGGTTGTTCGGCGCCTCCGAGGCGGAACTGCTGGCGCCGCTCGGTCAATGTCCGCAGGCGCCGTCGCCCGTCAGCTTCCTGCCTTATCTCTCCGGCGAGCGGACGCCGCATGATGATCCCGACGTCCGCGGCCTGCTCGATGGCCTCGATCATGGCACCGATCGCTCCGCGATCGTGCAAGCCGTGCTTGAAGGCGTGGCTTTCGCGCTCGCCGACTGCCGCGATGCGCTCGCCGGCGCCGGCATCAAGGTCGCGGAAGCGGACGTCATCGGCGGCGGCTCGCGCTCGCCGTTCTGGCTCGCGGTGCTGGCCAACGTTCTGAATATGCCGATCCATCGGTTTGCGGACGGCGAGACCGGGGCCGCGTTCGGTGCGGCAAGATTGGGGCGTCTTGCCGTCACCGGTGAGGCGATCACAGGCGTGTGCACGCCGCCACGGCGCGTCGCGACGTTCGAACCCGACCGCGCGCTCACCGAGGCCTATGCCGCGCGGCTGATCGACTGGCGTAGGCTGTACCGGCCGGGTCGCTAGCTGCATCTTCCGCGTGTGAAATTTCGTTCCATCGCCTCGACGCAGCCGGTTCGGTATTGCTCTCTCCCGCGGCGTTTTGTTTAATGCGCAGACCGCGCAGCCAAACCCAAGAGACGCGGACAGGAAACGCATTGCGCCGGGAGGCACGATGAACGATCCCATCCTCGAGATGCGCGGGGTCTCGAAATCCTTTTTCGGCATCAAGGCGCTACGCGCGGTGGACCTCACCGTCTATGCCGGCGAGATCCATGCGCTGATGGGTGAGAACGGTGCCGGCAAATCGACGCTGATGAAGATTCTGTCGGGTGCCTACCGGCCTGACCCCGGCGGCGAGATCCGTATCGAGGGCCAGCCGGTCAGGATCGAAGGCCCTCTCGGCGGCCGTGCAGCCGGCATCTCGATCATCTATCAGGAACTTTCACTCGCCCCGAACCTGACCGTGGCAGAGAACATTTATCTCGGCCGCGAGGTCTCCAGTTCCGGCCTGCTGGCGCGCGGGGCCATGCGCGAAGGCGTCGGTCCTATCCTGCAGCGGCTGGGCGCGGACTTTTCGCCGTCGACGCTGGTGGCGCACCTGTCCATGGGCCAGCGCCAGCTCGTCGAGATCGCGCGTGCGCTGCACGCGCGGTCGAAAATCCTGATCATGGACGAGCCGACCACGGCACTGTCGGCCGGCGAGAGCGAGCGGCTGTTCGCGCTGATCCGCCAGCTCCGCGCCGAGGGCCTCGCCATCATCTACATCTCGCACCGCATGGACGAGGTCTACGCCCTCGGCGACCGCGTCACCGTGTTGCGCGACGGCCGCCTGGTCGGCTCGCTCGACAAGGCGGATATTCGCGCCGACACCATCGTCCGCCTGATGGTCGGGCGCGATGTCTCTTCTTTCTACAAGAAGGAGCATGATCCGGATAGCGGGCGCGGCCATCCCGTGCTCGCGGCGATCGACATGGCCGACGGGCAACGCGTCAAGGGCTGTTCGCTTACCGTGCATGCTGGCGAAGTGGTCGGGCTCGCCGGCCTGATCGGCGCCGGCCGCACCGAGCTTGCGCTTCTCATCATCGGCGTTGGGACGAGGACATCCGGCCGCGTCGAGGTCGAGGGCCACGAAGTCAATATTCGTACGCCCGGCGAGGCGCTTGAGGCCGGCGTCGCCTATCTCACCGAGGATCGGAAAGCGCTTGGCCTGTTCCTGGACATGTCGTGCCTGGACAATATCAATCTCGCCGTCCTCGGCCATGACGCAAAACTCGGCTGTATCCTCGATCGCGACAAGGCGCGCGACCGCGCCAACAAGGCTTTCGCGTCGCTCAACATCCGGGCCGCCAATGTCGGCGTCTCCACCGGCGCTCTCTCCGGCGGCAACCAGCAGAAGGTGCTGCTGTCACGGCTGCTTGCAATCGCGCCAAAAGTGCTGATCCTCGACGAGCCGACCCGCGGCGTCGATGTCGGCGCGAAGTCCGAGATCTATTCGATCATCGACAATCTCGCCAAGTCCGGCACCGCGATCCTCGTCATCTCGTCCGATCTGCCGGAGATCATCGGCATCTGCGATCGCGTCATCGTCATGCGCGCGGGCCGCATCGCCGGCGAGGTCGCGCGCGGGCCGAATTCGCCGCTGACGCAAGAAGAGATCATGGCGCTTGCTACGGGTATGGAGCATCTCGATGCCTGACAATGGTGCTTCGCAGGCCAAGGCCACGCCCGCCGCCGCGAACGGCGCTGCCGCAGCGAGCAGGCAGCAGCGAGTACGGATGCTGATCAGCGCGCTCGGCATGCTGCCGGTGCTGCTGATCCTCTGCATCGGCTTTCACGTGCTGTCCGAAGGGCGTTTCTTCACGGGACAAAACCTCGGCATCGTGCTGCAGCAGGCGGCCGTCAACACGGTGCTCGCCGCCGGCATGACCTTTGTCATCCTCACGGGCGGCATCGATCTGTCGGTTGGCTCGATCCTGGCAGCCTCGGCGATGGCGGGGCTGACGCTGTCGAAACTGCCCGAGTTCGGCGTCCTGTGGCTGCCGGCCTCCGTGCTCACCGGCCTTGGCTTCGGCGTCGTCAATGGCGCGTTGATCGCGCTGTTGCGGCTGCCACCCTTCATCGTGACGCTGGGCTCGCTCACCGCCGTGCGCGGGCTGGCGCGCCTGCTCGGCGCCGACACCACCGTGTTCAACCCTGCCATTCCCTATGCTTTCATCGGCAACGGCTCGCTGACGCTCATTCCCGGAGTAGTGTCGATTCCATGGCTGTCGGTGATCGCCTTGCTCGTCATCCTCGCGTCCTGGCTGGTGCTGCGCCGGACAGTGCTCGGTGTGCATATCTACGCGGTTGGCGGCAATGAGGGCGCGGCGCGGCTGGCCGGCATCAAGGTCTGGGCTGTGCTGATCTTCGTCTACGGTGTGTCCGGATTGCTGGCCGGGCTAGGGGGCGCCATGCAGGCGGCACGGCTCTATGCGGCCAACGGATTGCAGCTCGGCCAGTCCTACGAGCTCGACGCCATCACCGCCGTGATCCTCGGCGGCACCTCCTTCGTCGGCGGCATCGGCTCGATCTGGGGAACGCTCGTCGGTGCGCTGATCATCGCCGTGTTGTCGAATGGCCTCATTCTCGTCGGAGTCTCCGACATCTGGCAATACGTCATCAAGGGCCTGGTGATCATCGGCGCCGTCGCGCTCGACCGTTACCGGCTGCAAGGCTCCGCCAGAACCTGAAAGGCTCGGCGCGCACCTGGCGCGCGATGGATTCGGTTGCGGCAACTGGTCTGCCGTGCCCGGGGATGAAGACAGACCAGGGAGGAAGCCAATGTTGAAGACGATCACGCTTGCCGGCGCCGCGATGGCGCTCGCCCTGAGCACCACGCCGTCCCTCGCCAAAGAGCTCAAATCGATCGGCGTCTCGCTGGGATCGATGGGCAATCCGTTCTTCGTCGCGCTGTCGAAGGGCGCCGAGTTCGAGGCCAAGAAGACCAATCCCAATGTGAAGATCACAGCCGTCGGCTTCGAATACGACCTCGGCAAGCAGGTGACCCAGATCGACAACTTCATTGCCGCCGGCGTCGACCTGATCCTGCTCAACCCCGGCGATCCCAAGGCGATCGGGCCGGCGATCAAGAAGGCGCAGGCCGCCGGCATCATCGTCGTGGCCGTCGACACCGCGGCCGAAGGCGCCGACGCGACGGTCACCACCAACAACGTCCAGGCCGGTGAGATCTCGTGCCAGTACATCGTCGATAAGCTCGGCGGCAAAGGCGAGGTGATCATCGAAAACGGGCCGCAGGTCTCCGCCGTGATCGATCGCGTCAATGGCTGCAAGACCGTGTTCGGCAAGAATGCCGGCATCAAGGTGTTGTCCAGCGACCAGGACGGCAAGGGTTCGCGCGAGGGCGGCCTTACGGTCACGCAGGGCTATCTGACCCGCTTCCCGAAGATCGACGCGATCTTTGCCATCAACGATCCGCAGGCGATTGGCACCGATCTTGCCGCGCGCCAGCAGAACCGCAGCGGCATCATCATCACCGCGGTAGACGGCGCGCCCGATATCGAGGCCGCGCTGAAGGACCCGGCGTCGCAGCAGATCCAGGCGTCCGCATCGCAGGATCCGTTCTTCATGGCGCGCCGTGCGGTGCAGGTCGGCGTCGGCATTTTGAACGGGCAGAAGCCGGCCTCGACCGTCGAGCTTTTGCCGTCAAAGCTCGTAACGCGCGACAATGTCGGCGAGTACAAGGGCTGGACCTCGGACCGCTCGCAATAGCGCCTGATCCGGACAAGTGCGTCACCATGCGCGTTCCGGCGCCGCCTCTTGCAGGTGGCGTCGGACCCGGTCTTGGGGCATGTCAAGCCTTGATCTTCTGCGCGATGCTGGCAGAACGTCTTTCGGGGCAAAGGCCGGAGTTCATGGTGTTAGGCGTCGTCGTACTGGTTTTGCTGCTTGGGATCGCGTTTGCCGCCGGCTATTTCACCCGCGATTACGTCTCCCGCAAAAGGCGGGCTGAGGCGCGCCGCTGGCGCGAATATATTGAGCCGGATTGGCTTAGGGCCAACGCACCTGCCAACACCAACGAGGCCGCGAACGCCAGCGCGGCCGCGCCCCCGGCCACCGGCGAGCTCGGCCAGATGCTGGACCGCTGGGAGAGCAGGGCGCGTTCCCGCCGCGCCGGATAACGGCCTGCGATCAGGTCAGTCTTACTGACCATCTTTTGGCGTTGCAGTTGCTCCTAGTTCTCGTCTAGAAACGGCCTATCGAGCCACCCGGCAACCAACCGTCAATGGTTTTGACCGAGGATTTGTGGGCTCAAAAGGGTCTGGCAATGCTGATTCGCGGCCAAATCGATGGGATTTCGGGGGAGGTGGCTCTGGCCGCCGCCACGATCCCGGCTGCGCTGCTGCCCACCCTCCTTATTGGCGGGCTCCTTCTTAGCTGCCCCTGAGGGCCGGCTGGGCGCTGCGCGCCTGGGCACTCAGGGGTTGTACGAGATCAGCGGACACCTCAAGCGCCCAGAAGACTGAACGGCGCAAAAGCTCAAAAGGAAATTTGCAATGGCCCCCGTGAACAAGTCCGACAAGGACCGCGTCATCATTTTCGACACCACGCTGCGCGACGGCGAGCAGTGCCCCGGCGCCACCATGACCTTCGAGGAGAAGCTCGAGGTCGCCGAGCTGCTGGACGATATGGGCGTGGACGTCATCGAAGCCGGCTTCCCGATCACCTCCGAAGGCGACTTCCAGGCGGTCAGCGAGATCGCCCGCCGCTCCAAGAACGCCGTCATCGCCGGTCTATCCCGCGCGCATCCCGCCGATATCGATCGCTGCGCCGAGGCGGTGAAATTTGCGAAACGCGGCCGCGTCCACACCGTGATCGCGACCTCGCCGCTGCACATGCGGGTGAAGCTGAACAAGACGCCGGAGCAGGTGATCGAGACCTCGGTCGCCATGGTCGCGCGTGCTCGCAACCAGATCGACGACGTCGAATGGTCGGCCGAGGACGGCACCCGCAGCGAGATGGACTTCCTGTGCCGTATCGTCGAGGCCGTCATCAAGGCTGGCGCCACCACCGTGAACATCCCCGATACCGTCGGCTACACGGTGCCGGAGGAATACACCCACTTCATGAAGACGCTGATCGAGCGCGTGCCGAACTCCGACAAGGCAGTGTTCTCGGTCCATTGCCATAACGACCTCGGCATGGCGGTTGCGAATTCGCTGGCCGGCATCGTCGGCGGCGCGCGCCAGGTCGAATGCACCATCAACGGCATCGGCGAGCGCGCCGGCAACGCCGCGCTGGAAGAGATCGTGATGGCGATCAACGTCCGCAACGACAAATTCCCGTACTGGAACAAGATCGACACCACGCAGCTCACCCGCGCCTCGAAGGTGGTGTCGGCGGCGACCTCGTTCCCGGTACAGTACAACAAGGCCATCGTCGGCCGGAACGCGTTCGCGCACGAGAGCGGCATCCACCAGGACGGCGTGCTGAAGGACGCCTCCACCTACGAGATCATGCGGCCCGAGATGGTCGGCCTGAAGCAGTCCTCGCTGGTGCTGGGCAAGCATTCCGGCCGGCACGCCTTCGTGCACAAACTGGAGGAGATGGGCTACAAGCTCGGTCCGAACCAGCTGGAAGATGCGTTCACGCGGATGAAGGCGCTCGCCGACCGCAAGAAGGACATCTACGACGAGGACATCGAGGCGCTGGTCGACGAGGAGATGGCGGCTTCGCACGACCGCATCAAGCTGACCTCGCTGACCGTGATCGCCGGCACCCATGGCCCGCAGCGCGCGACCATGAAGCTCGACGTCGACGGTCAGATCAAGATCGAGGAGGCCGAGGGCAACGGTCCGGTGGACGCCGTGTTCAACTGCATCAAGCGCCTGGTGCCGCATGAGGCCAAGCTCGAGCTGTACCAGGTCCATGCGGTGACCGAAGGCACCGACGCGCAGGCCGAAGTCTCCGTGCGGCTGTCGCAGGACGGCCGTTCGATGACGGCGCGCGCGGCGGACCCGGATACGCTGGTGGCCTCGGCAAAGGCCTATCTCGGCGCGCTCAACAAGATCGTCATGAAGCGCCAGCGCGACACCGTGACGACGGCGGCGGCAAGCTGACCTTCACTCGCCCGGCAGATCGGCGGAAACGCGGCGTCCTCGGCGCCGCGTTTTTTCGTTCATCCTCTCGTGCGAGCCGCTTAGCTCCCGTTTCGGATACTGCATTTTTGCAAGCGGCCCCCTGCTAACGGGCAATAGCACCTCCGCCGGCTTCCCTATAAAGCTGCCCCAAGCCTTGAATCTAAGGCTTGAATTTGACGCTTGAATTTAAGGCTTGAACTTATGGCTTGAGTTTAAGTCTTGATCTTGGGGCCGGCGGTCCGCGCCCCATAAGAAAATGCGGGAGGAAGCATGCGGAAACTGATTTGGGCTGCGGCATCGATTGCGGTCTTGACCGGGGCGTTGGCGTTAACCGGGCCGGCATCGGCCCAATCGCCGATCATCATCAAGTTCAGCCACGTCGTGGCCACCGACACGCCGAAGGGCAAGGCGGCCGAGAAATTCAAGGAGCTCGCCGAGAAGTACACGGCCGGCAAGGTCAAGGTCGAGGTCTATCCGAACTCGACACTCTACAAGGACAAGGAAGAGCTCGAGGCGCTCCAGCTCGGCAGCGTGCAGATGCTGGCGCCGTCCAACTCGAAATTCGGCCCGCTCGGTATCCGCGAATTCGAGGTGTTCGACCTGCCCTACATCCTTCCCGACCTCAAGACGCTGCGGAAGGTCACGGAAGGTCCGCTCGGTCTCCGGCTGCTCAAGCTGCTCGACACCAAGGGCATCACAGGTCTTGCCTATTGGGACAACGGCTTCAAGCAGATGAGCGCCAACAGGAAGCTGGTGACGCCGGCCGACTATCAGGGCGTGAAGTTCCGCATCCAATCCTCGCGCGTGCTCCAGGCCCAGTTCAAGGCGCTCGGCTCGCTGCCGCAGGTGATGGCGTTCTCGGAAGTCTACCAGGCGCTGCAGACCGGCGTCGTCGACGGGCAGGAGAACACCTGGTCGAACATCTACACCCAGAAGATGCACGAGGTGCAGAAGTACATCACCGAGACCAATCACGGCTACATCGGCTACGTCGTGATCGTGAACAAGAAGTTCTGGGACGATCTTCCGGCCGACATTCGCGACCAGCTTGCGAAGGCGATGAAGGAAGCGACCGACTTCAACAACACGCAGTCGCAGAAGGAAAACGACGACGCGCTTGCCGAGATCAAGAAGAGCGGCAAGAGCGAGATCATCAAGCTCACGCCGGAGCAGGACGAGGCGATGCGCAAGGCGATGGAGCCGGTCTACAAGGACGCCGCAGGCCGCGTCGGCCAGCCGCTGATCGACGAGTTCCTGAAGGAAGCGAAGAGCACGACGAACTAGTGTAAACAATTCATGAATGAAGGGCTTCCGTGCCGGGCGCGGAAGCCCTTTGTTGCGAATGATTTCCGACTGCGACGAAGCGGAAATGAAGGCGGTTGCATCTTCGTGAGAACGTCTTCCCTGTCCAAGTTGTAATTTGCGCCTGAGCTGTTCGGCGCTCATCCTCACGGGCATCCTTCAAGAGGAGGTTCGTATGAGGAAGTTCACCATCGCCGCCATCGCCGTGCTCAGCATCGCCGGCTCGGGCGCGGTCTATGCCCAATATCATCGCCCGTGGATGGAGCACTTCCGCCACATCCGCATGAACCCGGAAGACCGCGCCGCCTTCGTCGATGCGCGGATCGCCGCCGTCCATGCCGGGCTGAAGCTCAACGCCGATCAGGAGAAGCTGTGGCCGCCGGTCGAGGCGGCCGTGCGCGACTTTGCCAAGCTGCGTAGCGACCGCGCCAATGCGCGGATGAATGCCGGCCCCGGCGACGCCGACAAGCCCGAGGATCCGGTCGCCCGCCTGCGCCAGCGCGCCGAGGACATGGGCGCGACCTCCGCGGCTCTGAAGAAGATCGCCGATGCCGCCGACCCCCTCTACAAGACGCTCGACGAAGGCCAGAAGCGGCGCCTCGCCCTGCTGACCCGCCATCGCGGCCCGTTCGGCGGCGGCGAGGACGGCCCGCCCCGCCGCTTCATGGAACGCGGCATGGACCGCATGATGGAGCGCGGCATGGACCGCTTCCACGGTGACCGTTTCGACCGCGACAGCGGCCCGGACCAGGACCGCGAGGGCCGGCTCTGAGCCGTCAGGGATTTTACGGGGATTGACCTTGGAGAAGCCGCTGGAATCCAGCGGCTTTTCGCTTTTTGCTCCCGATGGACGAACCCTTGGAAAACCTGCATCGCATCGCTTGCCAGAGCCGGATCGCTTTGCTAAACGACCGACCTCGCAAGGCATTGACCGCCTTTCGGGCGCATAGCTCAGTTGGTAGAGCAGCTGACTCTTAATCAGCGGGTCCCAGGTTCGAGCCCTGGTGCGCCCACCAAGGTTCAGGCATTTTTAATGGATTAGATGGGCCGGGATCATGGATCCTTTGCCCGCAGTGGCATGGGTCACAGCTGGGTCACAGACCGAGCGAGATCGTCCGTCACCCAGAACAGTCGGCGCTACCGTTCCAATGGATTCCTTGACGCCAAATCGGCTCTTCATGTGTGCCGTTCGAGCCCCGGTGGTCGAATCGTCGCGCCTCATCGGGTTGATCGCAGGAGGTAACGGAGACGCATCGACTCGCGGGCGATATGGTCGGCTTCGGCTGAGGATACGTTGTTCAGGACCCGTTCTCGGAGCCGATCAATCAGCGATCGGCTGTTGATCCGCCCGCGCTGATAGTCCTGGTAGTGTTGGAAGCACCGCGCATAGATTACCTGTATCGACTGTTCGGTCCGGTTGCGGAACAGCGATCCCAATCCCGTGTCCGCGGATCGGGTCAGCGATTCCGGGCGAATACTCCGATGGTATAGCGCGAGGGGCGTGTGCGACACGCGTCCGGTCATCAAGATCAGGTTCGTGAGGAGCGCATCATAACTGACGCGGAACCCGCCATAATAGCCACCCAGGCGTCGCAAGGCCTCGGCGCGATAGAGCCCATGATGGGGCGCTCGGTAGACAAATTCGGGCGTAATGCGCGTTCTCAGAACGAGACGGTGTGGCGAAGCCTGATCCGTGACCACCGAGCCCCATGTGACATGCGTGGCCGCTCGTGGTCCACGTGACGCCGGCACATGCAATTGACCGGATACGGCGAAGTCGGACCTGTCGGCTTCAATCATCCTGAGCAGGCGCGACGCTCGATCCGGCATGCTCCAGTCATCGGCATCCTGAATAAGAAAGTACGGCGAGTCTGTTGCGTTCAAGACGATGGCTGTCGCCATATAGGGGCCGCCGTTCGTCGCAAGATCGAAACGGACCAGCCGCGGGTCGCCGATGTCGCGAAGCCAATTCCAGGGAGGCGTCGGGTCGCCGTCGTTGACCACGATGACTGTGAGGTCGCGAAACGTTTGCTGCAACAGGCCTTCGACCGCTCTCCGGACGATCGCTCCGCACCCGTGGTAGGGAACGCAGGCCGTGATCGGGCGGCTCCGTTTGCCCGGCTGTTTTGCCCGTTCGTTCTGCCAGGAATTCACAGGACAGTCTCGGCCCGTCGTGTCGGATCGCGAAGACGCTTTTGAAGTCGGAGCGTCTCCGCTGCCATGATCCGGCGTTCGGCATTGGTGACATGGCGGGTCGCGGTCCGCGCGATAAGTGCACAGAAGGACCGGCTGTCGATCTCGCCGTTACTGAACCGGCGATAGTAATCGAAACATAGCCGATAAATTCCTGAGAGTCTGGCTTGAACCTCTTTGGCGTACTGTGATCTGACACCGGTCGTATCCGCATGTGTCAGCGAGTTTTGTCTCATCTGCCGATAATATAACGGATGAGCCTCATGAGAAACGCGTCCGGTCATCATGATCAGATTGGTGAGGAGGGTGTCGTAGGATATTCGGAAGCCTCCGTAGTAGCCGCCGATGCGGCGCAATGAATCCGTGCGGAAGAGGCCGTGGTGCGGCGCCCGGTAGCGGTAGACGCAATTCAGACCCGGGCGATATGTGAATTGCGTTTCGGAGGTCTGCTTCGGCCGAGAAGCGAGCCATCGCACCCCCAGGATGCGGTTGCCCGCCTTCGTCAAGACGTACTGAGGCTGCGCGGAAAAGGCGAAATCCGAGCGGTCGCGCTCGATGCGGGTCAGGAGGACGTTCGCGCGTGTCGGCGCGCTCCAATCGTCCGCATCCTGGATGAGGAGATAAGGCGCCGTCGTGGCCCCGGCCACCACGGCCGTCGCGAAGTAGGGGCCGCGGTTGATCGGCAGATCGAAGCGGACGAGTCGGGGATCCCTGATATCGGCCAGCATGGGCCAGGGCGGGTCCGGATCTCCGTCATTGATGACAATGACCGTGATATTTCGATGCGTTTGGGCCAACATGCAGTCCACCGCTCTTCGGACATGCGTCCGACAGCGGTAGTAGGGAATGCAAACGGTAATGGGTGTCTCGGACAAATGCCGCATCGGCGTCGTCTACGCTGCACTCTGGCCCGCGGCGTCGACGATCTTGAACCGCCGAACGAAGTCGGCGAACGTGCGGGGCAAGGTTCGTTCGAGCAGCGAACGGCGGTTCCAGACGTCGCCGGTCCAAGCGCGGCGAAGAGCGTCCTTGAAAAAGAGCGGAAATTGGTTCGAGTAATAGGTCAACATCTGCTCCATCCTCATGCGATCCAGATACAGGAGCCCGAAGCGAATATAATTGTAGACGAGTGTTGGCTCTATTGTCTTGAGGAACGGCTTCCTCTCTGAAGCAGACTTGAAGTGATGCTTGAGAACGAGTCCTGGAACACATACGATTTCGGCTCCGCTCAGCCAGACGCGTACACTTAGCTCAGGCTCCGCCGCACCGTAGGTCGGCATCGCGGTGTCATAGCCGCCGATGTGCCGAAACAGCTCAGTCGGAATGATCGTCCCTGTGCTGGGGCTCAAGGGCACCGCGTTGCCTTGCGGGTGGCGCGTCCTGACCCAGTTGAAACCCATCGACGGCACATGCAGCGTCCCGCCAAAGCCCACGAATTGCGATTTCGTATCAGCGATTGCGGCGCAGATGACGCGGCGCGGACCGATGTGGTCGCGAATGGGTTGGTCCCAGCAGCGCGGGAACCGGACGTTCGCGTCGGTCATGAAGAGGATAGGGGCCCGCGCCAGCCCGGCGCCGACATTGCGGGCATACGGAATACCCGACCACCGCGGCAGGCGAACGATTTCGATCGACGCATGGTTTCGATCAGACGCGCAGGCCTGCACTGCGGCAGAACAGCAACCGTCTGAAGACGCATCGTCGATGACGACGATCTGGATTGGGAATGGGCAAGACCGGTTATCGATGATCGAGGAGATGGTCGACCAGAGCCGACGCCCTTCATTCCGGACGGGAATGACGACACTGATCAGGGGCGCAGATGCGTCGCGGCGTGGTTGGAACACATCATCCCCAATCGTGTGAGCCAGATCCGGACTTTGCGTCTCCACCGGCTGGACGGAGCTACGGCCGCCTGTTTGGCTGCCTGCTCCGCGGGCCGAGCCTTAGCTTTCCGAGTTTGCTGGAGGCACTTGCGATCGATAGCCTTACCTGCAAGCGCGGTGACGAAATCAGGCCGAGGCATCGAATCGACCTGCACCAAGCGTGCTGTAGGGCATGATCCGGAAAAGTGCGTAGCGGTTTTCCGAAAAGATCATGCAATAACCTAAAGCGCGATGATGATTCATCCTAGTCTCATCGCGCTTTAGGGCTTGTCCTTGCTGATCGCGACCGTGGCCACAAGCCCTGCCGCCGCGACCATCCCCATCACGGCCGCCAGACCAACGACGCCAACCAAAGCGACCGCGTTGGACCCGTTGAGGGCGGCGCCAATCAATGCTGTTGGCGAGGGCGGCGGAGCCGTTGGCGTAGCCGGTGGCAAGGCGGCCGGCGTTGGTGCGGGGTATGGCAAGGGCGGAAACTCCATCGCTGTCGTCCCGCCCCCGATGTCGCCGGTTGTCCCAGTGGGAGTTGGGGTCGGAGTTGGGGTCGGGGTTGGAGTGGGCGTTGGCGTTGGATGAGGTGTCGGTGTCGGCGTCGGATGCGGCGTCGGTGTCGGATGAGGTGTTGGCGTCGGATGCGGCGTCGGTGTCGGATGGGGTGTTGGGGTCGGATGCGGCGTGGGGGTAGGGGGAATGGATGCGAGAGCCGACAATAGTGAACTTCCCCGCGGGCTTCCCAAGCCCGTGCATGCGTCCCACCCGATCTGTGCTTGATAAAGACCTCCGGCTCCTTGACTGTCATTGTCTCCCTGCGTCACGTCGTTGAATCCCGTCGTGCTGACGCCGGATCCATAGATCATCGGATTCAGAAATCCGACGGGGCGACCGAAGCTTTGCCCAAATCGCGCGATGAGACCCGCCCAGAGCGGTGCGACGGCGCTCGTTCCGCCCACGACGGTATTGATGCCCTTCACCCTGATCTGGTATCCCGTTGCTGGATCTGCATCGCCCGCCACGTCCGGGACGCCTCGACCTCCGGTATTTCCGGTAGGCGGAGGGGGAACAGAAATGCTGGACTGATAGGACGGCTTGGCAAAGAATTCGCTGACCCCGCCACCGGTACCTTGGCGCACCTGATTTCCATTGGCATCGGTCACGAGCGCGTTCCAAACGGTCTCGCTCGAAATCGTTCCCGCCGAGCCGATCAGATTCGTGCCTCCGCATCCGAGAGCATGAGGGGCGGATGCCGGAAAGTCGACTTGCAGCGCAGTCGTTCCATCGAACGATCCGTCATCGCCGGCCGCAACGCAGATGGGAATGCCAAGGTTGGCAGCATCTTGAAACGCTTGTTCGAACGACTGCTTTAACTGGTCCGTATAGGTGTTTTCCGCATGTCCCCAGCTGATCGAAATGGCGGTCGGCCGCGGGCTCGCCAGGATGGCCGTGTTTATGGCCTTGAGGAAGCTCTGATCGGTGTTCTGGGCGAAATACACGATCTGCTTCGCCTTTGGCGCAATCGCGCCCGCGACTTCGATGTCCAGGGCAACTTCGGCGTCCGCATTCAATTCGGGATGCTGCGGAAGATGCTTGTTAATTTGATTGGTTTGTCCATCGATAAGAACAACGTTGACGGTCGGAGAGGTCAAACCAAGACCCTGGAAATACGCGTCGAGATCGGATTGAAGGAAACCGCCGTCGAGCTCGATAATCGCAATGATCTGACCCGTGCCGTCCAGGTTCTGAGGAAATTGGTAGAGTTGCGCGATCGCCAGCGGAGACAGAGACTGCGCGACGTCCGCAGCTCTGACCTTGTCCCTGTCAAAGGCAAAAAAATGCGGCTTCGCTGCGGGGCGGTTGTCAAGTCCGAGAACGGCTTGCACGACGGGAATGAGATCTTCCGGAACCGTGATATTCCCTGTGCGATGCCGGAATGTCTGGTCGTGGAATCTTGCGATTTCGAGCGTGACACCGAACGCCCTACTGAGGTCACCAACGGTGCCGTAGAGTTCGATCGTGCGAGCCGCGGGATTCTCGTTGCGGGCCTCGAGATTGTATTCACGGGCGAAATCACGGATCGCAAGGAAGTCCGCGGCGCTAGCGCCGTGGAGCTCGAAATAATCGTGGCTTCTCTGGTAGGCGTTGTGAGGCGTAATCGGCAACGGCTCTTCCTTGCGCCGAACTACGACTGTGACGTGAATGATCTCCTGTGGGTCCGCGGCCATAATTCGCTCATGACCGGGCAAAGGATTTCGAAAACTTCCTGGTAAAACGACGCGCGGCTTCGCCATGTCGGTACTCCTACTTGACACCTGAAGGCTTCAGAGTCGGTTTGGAGACGCTTGACCGAATTCTCCCAGGACGGAGAAATAAACGGATGGTAGAAAACGCCAATCGATGCTACTCCATCCATAAATTCAAGACAACGTTGAATTCTCGGCGAGGGCGTAAAGCTCTGCTTGGCAAGGGCGACGCGTCCAGCTTGGTTGGCAGGATATCGCGATGACGGGCCAGGTTTTGCGCAACGCTGCGTTCGGTTCGAACAGTTCGGCTTCGATTGCGACGGCTCAATCAGGTGCCGTGTACCGTTGCGCGGCGCCCGCAGACCTGAAGCAAGTGCCGGCGCGGTATACCGATGTGCAGACAGACCGGTTCTTGATCCGCGGTGTCGATCGGACGCAGATGCGGACCGAGTGTCGCCGCATTCGGCGCCTTGTCGCGGCGATTGTGCGAGGCAGAGTCGTGACTGAGGTCGGGAGCACGGCCGTGCGCGGGGTGACCGGAAAGCAGGACCTCGACTTCGTCGTACGTGTCGATGCCGTTGACTTCGCCGAGACGACCGATACGCTCGACGGACATTTCAACCGGCGATCACGCCAGCGCTCCAGGCCCGATCGCGCGGCCTTCGACATCCCGTCGACGTTCGACGCAACACTTCACGTGATAGTTGCGGGATGCCCCGATGACAATTTCGAGACGTTCACTCAAGCGCTCCGCGACCACAGTCACCTTCGGTTTGAATACAATGACCTCAAATTGAAATGGCATGGTCGAGCAATGGAAGAATACAGAGAGCAGAAGCGGCTATTTATTCAACGGGTGCTCGGGTTGGCTCCCCCACGCTGCAAGCCGGACGGCGCATGAGGGGCGTCACACGTCCGTTGGGATTTCTCGCGGGAATTTGCTTACGGCGGATGGAGGCGATGCGGGCCAAGGCTGGGTACGTCCACATCAACGTACATGACCAAGATCCCAACCCTGCGCGTTGATCCGGAGGTCATCGCTCGCGCCTGGGTCGGGCGACGCTGATTGACGACGGTCGGTGCGGCTCCGCGACGAGACGACGAGACCTTCGCTCCGAACCCTGGACGGTCGGACCAACCTGTAAGGCGGTGCAGGACAATTTTGCGGAAAGCGCTCGGATCGGCTCCAACAGGAAAACCGATGATGTCACCGACAACCACTCTTCCCGTCAGCTGGTCGAACTGGGTCACGGAAAATCTGTCCCTGGGCGTTCCAAGATCCGAGATTGCCGGCGTCCTTCGGGACAACGGTTTCGACCTGCGCGCGGTCGATCAACTGGCCGCCGCTTCGCTGGCCTCCCGCTCCGGCACGGATCGCAGAAGTCCCGAGCTTCCCAAAGGAAAAGCTCAGGATCTCATGACCGTCTATTCACAATTGTGGCGCACACGCGGGGCGGCCCACTGTGATCGGGTCGCCAATCTGTCGCCCTCGGATTTCTTTCGGTGGTACTATAGTCTGAACAATCCAGTGGTCCTCCTCGACGGAGCGGTCGGCTGGGCCGCCGTCGCGCACTGGACCCCCGACTATCTTGCGTCGCGCTGGGGACGCGAAAGAGTCGAGGTCATGTGGAGGCGAAACGAAGACCCCCAGTATGAATTGAACTCGGAGCGCCACAAGACCAGAATGCCTCTCCGGGATTTCGTCGATCTCGTTCGCACTGCCGGCGAAACGAATGATTTTTACATGGTCGCTAACAACCACTCCCTCGACCAGGGCAACATGCGAGCATTGCTCAATGAGTTGAACTTCCCCGATGGCATCCTGGATCGCGCCAATGCCGAAAAGAGGATCTTCCTTTGGTTCGGTCCGGCGGGCACGATTACGCCGCTTCATCATGACACGTGCAACGTGTTGTTTGCACAGATCTACGGGAGAAAGCTTGTCACGCTGATACCGTCTTGGGAAACCCATCTGATGTACAACAGCATCGGGGTGTATAGTGAGGTCGATTGCGAGCATCCCGATTTCGAGAATTACCCCCTTTTCCGGGAAACCTCGAGAATGCAGGTTCTCCTGGAACCCGGCCAGATGCTTTTCATTCCGGTCGGGTGGTGGCATCATGTTCGATCTCTCGATATCAGCATCAGCGTGTCGTTCACGAACTTCAAGGCCTCGAACGACTACACTTGGACGTCCTGAGCCATGTCTCGCCGATCAGGCCTCTGAGCCGCGGCACAACTCTGGAGACGATCCGACTATTCTCAACGTCATCAACGACTTCGGCCATAGGCATCCTGTTCGGAAGACTCTTCAGCAGACTCAATGGCATTCGACCTTGCAGCTTGGTCGGAGAGGAGCATCACGATGAAGAAGACACCCAAGAACGAAGCGCGTGCCTGGCAGGATCAACGCCGTGCCGTCGATGAGGTCTCGCTCTCGTCGCTCGAAGACGATTGGTTTTCCGAACGCATGCGAGGGATCGCGACGATCAGCGAAGACCTCATCGACGACACCTATTTCGGATCGAACTCCGACGGAGACCCCCAGTCCAAGCAGCAATTCCTCGCGTCGATCGCGAAGAGCACTCCCAGCTTCGATCAAGGACACCAGAAGGATCGCGAGTTGCGGGTCTATCGCGACGTCGCGATCTCGTCGGGTGTCGCCGAACTGAGTAATGCAAAGCGGAATCTCAAGTTCCGCTATGTTCGGGTTTTTAAAAAGGCGCAGGGGCGCTGGAAGCTCATTTATTCTCAGTCGACCCGAATCGCAGGCCATGCGTAGAACGGTCTTTGCGGCCGCCCCGTCCTGGTCCGGGATCCGCCATCGTTTCCTGACGCTCAATCAGGCGAAAAGCTTCGCGGATTTCCACGACTACCGTCTATGTTACCTCTGGGGCGTCAGCCGGGGCGTTTCGTTTTGCCGGTTTGAAGACCTGCTGGAGACTATTCCAGGCGTTGCCGTCGTCAATGTCGGCGAGCGGGACCTCGACGACATTGAACGTCATTCCAGGAGATCGGATGCTGTCCGGTTTCGCGGCCGGGAGCTTTCCACATATCGCCCCGGCGGGCCGATTGCGGACGCGATGCTGGCCTTCGATCTCTGGGGGGATCTTAGCGCCAGCACCGCTTTGGCGGAGATGGTGCCCACCTCGCGGCGCTCTGCCCGTGCATTTGCGCGACCGAATAGCGAGATCGCCAGGACGGCTCGTCGCCACGTACAGGCGCATGGCCTGACGAGCCGGATCGGCCTCCGCGTCCGCGTGACCGAAACGATGACCGACACGAGAAGGCCGCGCCGCGTATTGCGGGAACTCGATCGGGCGATCGCGTCGGTCACCGCTCTTCCCTGGTATCTCCCCGTTTTCGTGGTCACCGATGCGGAATACGTGCAAGACATGCTGGCGTCGCATTTCCACGACGCGAACTTCATTCGCAAGCCATTCGGAGACCCTGAACGCACCGGTCGATATGTCAGCCGGACGGATCGGGGCGCGATGCGGATCTATCTGTCCGAAGTTCTATGCCTCTCCGCCTGCAAACTGGTCCTCAACGTCGGGGGATTTCTCAACGACGACGAATGGGCGGCGCCAATCCTGACGCCCCCGCTCGGCCGTGCTCAAATCCGTGCGATTTGCAGCCGCTTCGTGCAGAGGAGTTAGGGGATGAGGCCTTCGCTGGTCTGCATTGCCTCGGCCGCCAGCGGGGTTCGGCATCGGGTCGCGATGGCGTCCGCGGCAAAGTGCTTTGCCGATGCGCAGGGTCTCTCCCTCTGGCTCTTGTGGGGGGTGACGCGTGGGGTGGGGTATTGCAGATTCGAGGAGCTTTTTGCTGCGGTGCCGGGTCTCAGAGTTTTCAACCTCTCGGAGGACATTGTCGATCACGTGGCCGAGCTGGTCAGGCGGCGACCCAACGTCACGCTCGACAACCTCAGGCCGGCCTTGCCGCACTCCAAGGAGTTTGCTCCAGGGAGCCTCTTTGCCTGGGATATCAAGGTTGCCGGCGATTTGGCCCGCCGTGTCGCGCCAAACTGGAAACAACTCTACTTCGCGCCCGCGGCGCCGTTGCGACGCGAGAGCGCGGGCTATGTTCGACGGCACGGACTGACCTCGCGACTGGGAATCCGTGTTCGTGTGACCGATTCCTCGCGGGACAAACGGCGACCGCACAGAGAGCCGGCGGAGCTCGAGGAGACGGTCAAATCCCTCATAGCGATCCCCTGGCACGTGCCGGTATTCGTCGTGACGGACTCGGAATTCGTTCAGCAGATGATGGCCTCGCATTTCGCGAATACACGATCCCTTCCCAAGGCATTCGAGACCCACTCAACGGGAGGGCGTTTTGTAAAGCGCATGGACCGCAGTGTCATGATGACCTTCGTCATGGAGGTGGACTGTTTGTGCCACTGTGGACTTATCGCATCGATCGGCGGATTCCTGAATGAAAGCCATGTTAGGCATAAGATCCTGGCGGGGATCGGCGATGCCGCAGTCGTGAGGCGCTTCTTGCAGACCGCTCGCTCTCCTTACTGAGCCGAGCAAGAAGAACGCAGAACGAACCCGTCCGGGCCGGTCTCGAACGATCGCCTCGCTTGTTCGAGACCGCGATGAGGCTGTTGGTCGATTTCATCCGCCAAAACGATAGTTCACACCCATGGTCAGGAGATGCCGGTGTGTATGGATCGCCTCGGTTGATGCGCCGTCAAAGACATCGGGAACGGTGAAGTTCACAGATCGATTGCCAAAGTCGAGATATTTGTATTCGGCATTGACCGACCAGCGAGAGGTCAATGCATGTTCTACACCTGCGCCGACAATCCACCCCAGGTTCGTGGTGCTGGGCGAAGAGATCGTACCAACTGGGATAACGTTCGAATTGAGAGCGTAGGTCTCGCGCGCCAAGGCGCCGCCTGCCTTCGCATAGTACAGGTTTTTGCCCGCGGCATATCCCAGGCGTCCCGTCAGCATCGCGAGGTTCCGGGTGGAGTTTTCGCAATTCAATCCCGCGAGCGCAGCTGGCTGGAAGCCGCCAAAACAGGTTTCGGTTCCCTCCAGACGGCTCAGCGAGCCTGCGACTTCGGTGCCGATGACAATTTTGCCGATCTGATAGTTGACGCCGACCTGCGCGCCGCCAAGCGCGCCGCCGACGTTCACGCGATCGCCGGTCGGCGGTGGCGGAAACGGATCGGACCAGTCGCTTCTGCCGAACCCGGCGCCGAGATGTCCGCCGACATACCAGCCCGTCCAACGCGTGGGTGGAGCTTCCTCTGCCGCGCCTACACGGACGGCCTTGTCGAGCCCTCCGAACTTGTAGGAGGCTTGCAGGAAGCCGCCATATCGTTCGCTGGTGTATTTGAGGGGCGATAATGTCGGCCAGCTCGGAAAGCGTGTTTGTGCCTGATCGGTGGCGAAGAGCCAGTAACGTCCGCCGATGCCAATGTTGAATCGATCGGTGACGGCATAGGTGAGGATGGCCTCGACCTGAGTGCCCCAGCCGTGTCCCGGCGCAGGGGCCGGGTTGATGTCGGGCCGAAGCCAGTGATTGTCCACGGTGGCATGATCCGCATAAGGCAGGTAGGCGGCATCGATATCGAGATTCCACCGATCCGAAAGTCCGAGCCGCGCATTGAGACCGAGCGCCGCACCACGCCATTGCTCGGTTTCCGTCAAGACGAGAGAACCAGGGGAAACCGGCACTCCGCAAGTGGTGGGGTCGGAACCAATCTGCGCGCAGCCAAATCCGCGCCCGCGTTGATAGAAGTACCGGTAGCCGGCATAGGCGCCGAGCTTGCCGTCGTTGCCGCTGATGAGGGTTGTGCCGACATCGAGGCTTCCGTAGCGCAGGCCGCTGTCCCGGACCTGATGCTCGGTATTGGAATAGGTCGCATTGGCAGGCCCGAAATCCTCGTCGTTCAGCTTGCCGTTGACCAGCGTCCCGAGGCCGAAGTTACCCTTCACAAACAGGCCGCTGCGGTGATCGAAGCGCGCGAAGGTCTCCGCCGAATGGCCGTTCATGTCGCTATAGATCAGACGAGAATTCAGCTGTGTCGTCAGGGATGGGTCGTACAGATCCTTCTGCATGCTGCCGTTGCTGAACCAGTAACGCGTGCCAATATCGATGAGCCAGTCGGATGGACGTTGCGGAGCCTTGAAAGCCAGGGAGCCATCGGCAGGGGGCGCTGATGCCGGGTCGACGCCGAGCCGGTAGTTCAGCCCCATCTTGAACAGGTGCGCTCGCTGCCCGATGCTCACACCGGACGTGTCGCCGGTCTGATCGCTGAGGTCGACAGTCTTTGTTCCAAGGTCCAGGTAGTTGTATTCGACCTTGCCCGACCATGCAGGTGTCAGTGCGTATTCCAAGCCAGTGCCCAGCATATAGCCCCAGCGGAAGGAATTGCCGTTGAATGTACTGGTAAGGTCATCGCGGTTGGCGACGTATCTTTCCGTTGCCCACGCGGCGCCGGCTTTCCCGTAGATGAGGACATTGTCGTAGGCCCAACCGAGGCGGCCAGCAAATGTGCCTAGCGCATCGAGCCGGCTGCGGCAGGTGAAGTTTGTGGAGCCGAAAGGATCCTCGGCGGTGGCACACTTGGCAAAGCCATCCAGGTTCGACCAGCTCGCATCGATTTCTCCGCCGATGACCAGAGATCCGGCCTGACGGTTGAAGCCGATCTGCGCGCCCGCGATCATGCCATCCGCCGTGCCCGAGCCAGGGAAACCGAAATTGGAGATTGTCGCAAGGGTGCCGGTCGCGGACTTCCAATCCGTTGTTCCCCAAGCGCCGCCGGTATGCACGCCGGCATAAACGCCATCCCATATCCGGACTCGCGTGGCTTCGGATGACGAGTGAGACGAGCGAGTGAGCGGCGCTCCCGTGAGCTTGTAATTGAGCCCCAGCTTGACGAGATGGATGTTCTGATCGAGCCCGACGTTCACCCTGTTGCCGTTCGGATCCGTGAGATCGCCCCGATCCTGTCCGAAGGCGAGATAGTTGTACTCGATCTTGGCCGACACACGCGATGAGAGCGCATATTCCGCCCCAGCGCCAAGCGCCAGTCCAGGGCGAATCTGCCTGCCCGCCCACGGATCCCACCATCCTGCTCCGGGATTGGGCGTCATCGACAGCTTTTCATAAAGCCAGGCACCGCCTGCCTTTCCGTAGAAGAGAAAGTCGCCGCTCGTGTAGCCGAGCCGACCGGTGACGGTGCCGAGCGCCTCGATCTTCGCATCGCACGCGAAAATGGCCACGGCACACTGCACGCCGCCGTCAATATCTGCAAAGCTGCCTTCGCCTTCGAGGCCCAGAACGAGATTCCCACGCTGATAATTGAAGCCGACCTGTGCGCCGCGCACGATGCCGCCGCCGGTGAAATATCCCGCGAAGGGAACGGGAAGAGGAGCGCCGCTCACATCCTTCCAGTCACTTCCCGAGACCGCATTGCCGATGTGTGCGCCGATATAGAGGCCGGTCCAGTCCGCCGGTGCCGTCGTTTGCGCCTGAGCAACACCGGTCAACGCCTGGCCAACAAGAAGCAGACATGCGGACACGCCGCACGATGAAGAGAATTTATGCACGGCGCCCCAGCCTACACGTGTCATTGCAAATGTTTTGACTCAATGGCTGAGTCGTTGGGGCGAATCCAGAAATCAAATGTAATGAATGCAACGCGATGCGACGCGAAGAGAAAGATTGATGGTCACGCGTCTGGAATGAAACATCGGGGTGCGTGACGATTTGTCACGCACCGTCAGGCCAACGCGAATCTCTTCACGCTGCAATCGCGATTCGAACGACTGCTCCTTCGTCCTCGATGCTGTCGGCTCGTCTCGCGTCAGTACACGAAGGTCGGTGTCTCGAGCAGGTGATCGTTCACAGTCACAACGCCGGGAACGGCTTCGGCCGCGACGCGGATGGCTGCGCGTTCGGCCACTGATGGCGCGAAACCCCAGAGGTCAACGACGCCGTTCTTCACTGTTGCGTTCAGGTTGAACGTATGAACCCAGGACTGCTTCTTGAGTTCTTCGAGGAACCTTTTTCTGATGGTTGCATCGGAAAGCGAGAGCTCGAGCTCCGGCCGGGCGCTGGCGATCGCCTGAAGCAGGTTGGCCCTGCTGACGAGCCCGACCAGCTGATTTTGCTGATTGACGATTGGCACGCGTTTGATCTGCTTCTCTTCGAGCAGCATCGCAATGTCGGAGAGGGGCGTCTCGGGAGCAGCGGTGACGACGTCGCGCGTCATGATGTCATAGACCTTTACCGCGTGCGACTTGACATAGTCGGCGGCCATTTGAGCATCACCGGTCAAGACCCGCAGCCACCAGGAGTAGCGGCGTTCGGTGCCGGCTTCGACCCGATGGATCAGGTCGCCCTCGGTCACGATCCCGAGGATCCTGTTGTCGGCATCGATGATGGGAACCGCGCTGATGTGCTGCGCGAGCAGGATTTGAGCGACCTGGCGGACAGTGGCATTTGGTCCGACTGTTACGACAGGTGAAACCATCACGTCGCGTGCTTGCATGGCAAACCTCCACATCAAACGGGCGTTGGCGATCTACTCTCAATTTTTATTTTTGTCAGATTGCGAGCTGTCGAGATTGATCGGGATCAAGCAACGGGACGCGCCGGGCGGTAGAAATTGTCGACCTGCCAAAAGGAGGTCCGCATGACCAAGATACCGCATCGGGCGGTCGTGTTCGTCGGCGATGGACGAAGAGCGCTGTTCTTGCGCAACGAAGGCGACGAGAAGTCCCCGAACTTGAAAATGGAAGCCGTCTTCGAGGATCAAAATCCCCCGTCCCATGACCAGGGTAGCGACCAGCCCGGCCGGATCAGCAAAGCCTCGGGGCATAAAAGTGCGGTCGAGATGACCGACTGGCATGAGCTTGAGGAGCGCCGCTTCGTGAAACAGGTGGCGGCTGCCGCGGAGCGCATCGTACGCGCCGAGCAGTCGACCGCGCTGATCATCGTCGCCCCGCCGCGGACACTCGCAGCGCTTCGGTCTGATTTTCATCCCGACGTGAAACGCCGGATATTGTGGGAGCTTGCCAAGGATCTCACCAGACATCCGGTCGCCGACATCGAAAAGCACTTGCTCGACGCGTAGGGCAGCCATGCGAGCGTCCCGCGACGCCGTTGCCGCAATCATGTTCACGGTTGATGTGCATCAAGCTTGGAAGGCGCCAGATGCGGGATAAAGGTCTGTCGCTTGAATAGGGGTGAGGCGCGTTCGAAAAGGAGGGAGGAAATGAAAGCGGCAGATATCATGCGAACGTGGTTCGCTACGGTGAAGCCGAGCGCTCCGCTGCTCGATGCCATTCATCTCCTGCTGGAGACCAATCAGCGCGGCCTGCCGGTTGTTGACGACCAGGAGACCCTGGTCGGTATCATTTCAGAAGGCGATTTTCTT
The DNA here is from genome assembly GCA_023388935.1 of Pseudomonadota bacterium. GTDB lineage: Bacteria > Pseudomonadota > Alphaproteobacteria > Rhizobiales > Xanthobacteraceae > Bradyrhizobium. The sequence goes on from JAEWFG010000378.1 coordinate 107,768, forward strand.
CATAGGCACGAGTTGGGTGTGGATTATCCGGAAGGGTTTTGGGTCGAGTGGCTGCTGGGGCGAGACGAGGGACAGTTGGCTCGCGAGCGAACCAGGGGTCTCCGGGTCGATGCCGTCATGAGTCGCCATCCCGTTTGCGTCGATGAAAGTGCCCCAATCGAGGAGGTCGTCAAGCAGATGGATATCTACCAGATCTCGCAGGTGCTGGTCCTCCGCGGCAAAAAGCTTGCCGGTATATTAGGGCGATTGCAGATGCTTGCAGCGCTCGAACAGCGACTGAGATGCTCTGCGGAAGGATCGAAACAGTCAGAACGCAGTGCCCCCCGGGGTTAACCGCATCAAGCAGATTAAAACGGAAACTTCAGATAAGAGCGGCTCTCTTTGCTCAGCGAGACGGGCCCGCTCGCAACGTCTCCAGGTAGGCGACGATGGCTTCTATCTGGTATTCCGAGAGCCTCGGATTCGGCATTGCCTGGTCTGGTCCGAGACGGCGATGGTTTGATGTCAAAAATTGCCGAAGCCCGTCAGCTGAGAACGACGGTCGGCTGACGATCTCCGGGAAATCTGGTGCCGAAGGGTGGGGTGCCTGAGACTGCCTTGCAGCGTCGGAGACGACGTGACATGTCGCGCAGGATGCGTGGGCAAGCGCTCGCCCCTCGGATACCTGATCGACAAACAGTTGATTGGGGACCGGCATAGTGAGCGGTATCTGGATTGCGATGAACGCGTATCCGCTGCTCCTGTGGCAGCCATTGCATTCGCTTGTCAGGGACGCGTACGATTTCGTGAACGCGGGTATGTCCCTCGATTGGAGCGCCTGGCGTACCGCCTCGAGCTGTTCCTTGGCGCGATTGGCTCGCGACGGGTCGGCCAGCAGCTTGCCTGTGGCTTCAAGGTTGGCGTCGATCTGTTGGATCTCGTAATCCGCCAGGCTCCAATTGCTCAGCTTGCCGGCAAACCATAGCTTTGCGTGCTGAAGCTGAAGCCTGGTCATGAGATCGGACAGTCTCACAGACACGTCGGGCGGCGCCCCGGCGCTGGAGCCGGACAGCGTTACAAGGATTGCGACCAACAATAACGTTCGCAGGCGCATGTCGACATTCCGATATTAATCATAAGAATGACATCCGGGCGCGTCGCGGCGTTGATCTCGATCAAGACGTTTCTTGACGCGGCAAATACCTCTTGAGCCTTGCCGGAGTAGAAGACATGCGCGCGCACCAGATAATGTCGCGGCGGGTAGTGACGATACGGCCTGAGGCGTCGATCTCCGATGCCATCAAAATGATGCTTGCACAGCACATCAGCGGCTTGCCGGTCACAGATTCGAGCGGAAAGCTCGTCGGGATCCTGTGCGAGAGCGATTTTCTCAGGCGGACCGAAATCGGAACGGAGCATGAGCGCAATCGATTGCTCACGATCCTGCTCGGGGGCGATCGGATGGCAGGTGAGTTCGTGAAGGAGCACGGACGCAAGGTCGAGCAAGTGATGACCCGTCAGCCAGCAACCACCAGCGAGCAGGCGCCGCTTGAGGAGGTCGCAGACCTGATGGAGCACCGGCATGTGAATCATGTTCCGGTCATGCGCGACGATCGCATCGTCGGCATCATCACCCGGTCTGATTTTCTGTCAGCAGTTGCCGGTCCGCTGAGGGGCGCTTCCGTCTTTTCGGAGGACGACGATCAGGTTCGTCGGTCCGTTCTCGCTGCGCTGGCCAGGATGCCATGGCAACCGGTCGGTCTGAACGTCAACGTCAAGGACGGCGCGGTGACGCTGCGCGGTGTCATCAAGGGCGAAAATGCCCATCGCGCGGTGGTGGTGGCCTGCGAGAACGTTCAAGGTGTTCGACAGGTTGATGATCGTCTCTGTCTCCAATCTACTCAGCCAGATCCCGAGGACGACTACGGCGGGGGTGATTTCGTGTCGCTTCAAATGGAGCCGTCCACGCTGGACGACGAACCGCTGTAGTCCGCCCGCAGCTGCACTTTTGTTCGCGTGGCGGCCGACTCGTGAGCTCCCGCCCGCCGCGGGACGGCTTCTGGATCGGATAAATCTGCCGATCGACGAAGAAAGGCAGGGAAATTTGAGAATCCTCAAATCGCACCAAATCCAAGTCATTAAGCTTAGGAAACGTTACCCGGATCGCCGGAGGCGTGTCCCATGCGTAGTATCTCTTGCCGATGTCTCAGGTGGATCGGCGTCTCGGTGTGGAGCCTGAGCCTGGCGCTCGTCCTCGGGTTCGGTGCTTGCCGGGCCAACGATTTACATGGAGAGCAAGGAGAGACGTTCTCGACGGCGAGCCTGGCTCCCCTCGTGAAACGCATCTCGCCGGCTGTGGTTGAGATACGGGGCTGGGGCGTGCCATCAGAGCCGCGAATATTCGATCCGGAAGCCGGCTTCCCTGATCCTCCTACGCTTCGAGAGTGGCAGGGAGCTGGCGTCATCGTGGACGCCCTGGCAGGTCTGATCGTCACTGCCAATCACCTGGTTGCAAGCGCGACAGACGTGAAGGCACGGCTCCAGGATGGGCGAGCGCTGAACGCCGTTGTGCTCGTACGATCCGAGCGAGATGACGTTGCGCTCCTTCGAATCGAAGCCGACAACCTTCGCGCCATGACTCTGGAAAAGCACGGTGCATTTGACGTGGGAGAGCCAGTCTTGGCCATTGGGAATCCCCAGGATTGGGGGCAGAGCGTGACATTTGGCATCGTGTCAGCGTTACATCGTTCGTGCCCAGGCATCGCCAATGACGATCTGATCCAATCAGACGTACGCGTGAGTCAGGGGAATTCGGGAGGCGCGCTGGTGAATCTAAGGGGTGAGCTGATCGGGGTGATCGTCGCGCGAAGAAGCGGCTTTGCTTTTGCTGCACCGGTCGACGCGGTCAGGAGGCTTTTTGCGGCTGCCCAGTAGAGCTGGAATCCAGTAGAGGTGGAATTCTTGCCAGCAGCCGTCCCACCCCCATTACAAGAACTTCTTTTCTGCCCCTCTCTCCACCATGTTTGGGCGGATCGGACGACAGGTCCTTGGTATCGTGATCTGAGGCGAGGCTGCGGCCGCAGCAGCAGCCTCGCTTCGGCAAGGCCGTCAGGCGGCCTTCACGTTGATCGTCTTGGCCGGCTTCTGCGCCTCTTCGGTCTTCGGAAGCGTGACCTTGAGCACGCCGTTCTTGAAGGTTGCCTCGATCTTGTCGGCGTTGACGCCATCCGGCACGGTGAAATACCGCTCAAATGAGCCGTAGCGGCGCTCGGAGACGTAATAGTCCTTCTTCTTTTCTTCGGTCTCCTCCCGCTTCTCGCCCTTGATTGTGAGACCACCGTTGGCAAGCTTGATGTCGATGTTCTTTTCGTCGAGGCCCGGAAGTTCGACCGTGATTTCGTACGCCTTATCGCTTTCGGCGACATCGACCGCCGGCGCAGAGATCGACTTGGGAAGGTCGCGCTCGAGCCGTGCGAGCGACCGGAATGGCCGGTTCCAGAAGCCGTTGCCGAAATCCTCGAAAATCTGGTCGATCTCGCTCCTCAATGTGTGAAGCGGCCGCCACATCTCGCCGCCGACCGCGGGCGTAATGGACGATTTCGTGACGGGTAATTTGGTTTCGGTTGCCATGATCATTCTCCTTCGAGGTTTGACCATCTGGGTCACGGAAAAGGATAGCCACGATCAGCGGCGCTGAGGTTGACTTCGCTCAAAGGCCAGTGGAGGGCAGATCAATCCTGCGAAATAAATTTGCTGCATTTGACGCAGTGATACAGGTGGATCGTTACGCCCCGGAGCCGACAAAATGCGGCAAAGAGACAGACGTTTCTCGATTACCAGGGCTGCTGGAAGAAAATTGGCGGCTATGCATCCGATTTCGGCACCCACTGATCGCCGAGTTTCACGTACGAGCGCTTCACGGCTGCCCAGGCCGTTCGATGCGCGATCTCTTCCTGTCGGACATCCCCGGCGTGCGAAGCAAAGGCGTGGTTGAACGCCTCCCGGTAGATATCTAAGGCGTGAGGTGGCAGGTGGCGTTGTACCCCCGCGGGAAGATCGTCGTTAGATCGATAAGGCATCCGTTCTGCCATGTTCCAAAACGCCTGCCCGCAGATTGATCCACGGCAGGCCTGACGCAGGAATTCGTGACGCGGACGTGCCGCATCTACATTGCCATGTCTGGCTCGGGCGACCGCTCGCGCTTCGCTTCCGGAATTTCGGTCATCGTCGCTTCGGTCAGTAGAAGCACGCTTGCGACAGACACCGCATTTTCGAGGGCAGTCCGTACCACCTTCACCGGGTCGACGATGCCGGCCTCCACGAGGTCGACATAAACCTTCCGGGCGGCATCGAAGCCAAAATCTCCCTCGCTGTCGAGCATCCGTGCAACCACGACGCCGCCGTCGGCCGCCGAGTTTTCGGCGATCTGCCGCGCGGGCGCTTCGAGCGCACGCTTCAGGATCTGTAAACCCGTTCGCTCATCCCCCTCGCACGCGGCCTCTTCCTTGGCCACAGCCGCAACCGCGCGCAGCAGCGCCAAGCCGCCGCCCGGCACAATGCCTTCCGCGACCGCAGCTTTCGTCGAACTGATCGCATCGTCGAGAGCTTCCTTCTTCGATTTCATCTCGGCTTCGGTCGGTGCTCCCACGCGGATCACGGCGACGCCGCCCGACAGTTTGGCGAGGCGTTCCTCGAGCTTGTCGCGATCGTAATCGCTGGTCGTTTTTTCGATTTCGATGCGGATTTGAGCCAGCCGCGCGTCAATACGGGCGCGATCGCCGCCACTGCCGATCAGCGTGGTGTTCTCCTTGTCAGCGACCACGCGCGCGGCGCGCCCGAGTTGTTGCAGGGTCGCGTTTTCCAGTTTCAGGCCGAGCTCCTCCGAGATCACCTGCGCACCAGTGAGGATCGCGATGTCCTCCAGCATGGCCTTGCGCCGGTCGCCAAAGCCGGGTGCCTTGACGGCGCAAGCCTTGAGCACGCCGCGAAGTTGATTGACGATGAGGGTCGCCAGCGCTTCGCCCTCGATATCCTCGGCGATAATCAGAAGCGACCGGCCGCTTTTGGCGACTTGCTCCAGCAGGGGGACCAGATCGCGCAGCGCGCCGATCTTGTGATCGCACAGCAGGACATAGGGATCCTCCAACGTGGATTCCATGCGGTCAGCATCCGTGACGAAATAAGGCGACAAGAACCCGCGATCGAACTTCATGCCCTCGACGACGTCCAGGACGGTCTCGGTCGTCTTCGACTCCTCGACCGAAATAACGCCGTCGCCGCCGACTTTTTCGATGGCATTTGCCACGATCTCGCCGATGAACACGTCGTTATGTGCCGAAATCGCGGCGACCTGAACTTTCTCCGCCCGGGTCTTCACCGGTTTCGCCATGGCGTGCAACGCCGCAATAGCGGCCTGTGTCCCGCGATCCAGGCCACGCTTGAGGTCGATGGCGCTCGCGCCGGCGACGACGTTGCGGACCCCGTCCGACAGGATGGCATGTGCAAGGATCGTTGCGGTGCTGGTGCCGTCGCCGACGACGTCGCCGGTTTTCTCGGCTGCCTGTCGCAGAACCTGAGCGCCGAGGTTCTCTTCGGCATCCTTGAGATCAAACTCCTTGGCAATGGTCACGCCATCGTTGCAGACGATGGGCGCTCCCCAGGCCTTCTGGATCAGCACGGACTTCGACTTTGGCC
>JAEWFG010000020.1 GCA_023388935.1 Pseudomonadota bacterium
ACCGAGGCGATCAGCGACTGCATGGTGTCGTTGAGGAAGTGCGAGAAGCTGATGCCGGCGAGCACGATATAGGCCGGCCCCGCTGCGGCAGGCGCGATATCGCTGACGACGACGGGCTCGGTCCGCGTGTCCTCGGAGACGACGACTGGCTTGTTCAATGGAGCGATTCCGGCAGGCACGGCGAACCGCCGCACTTACTATTTACGCTGCAACCAGCGCGTGAACCAGCGCCAATCGCCCATGGCTGGGATGCGCGAGCTCGGTTTCACTGCGCAACAGCGCGGCCTGCATGGTTCGAGACGCCCGCCTTTGGCGGGCTCCTCACCATGAGGGTTCAGGATTTCGCCTGGAAACGAGATCTCATCCTGAGGAGCCCGCGAAAGCGGGCGTCTCGAAGGATGGCCGCAAGCTCAGGCCGCCGCCTGTCCGAGCGCCGAGACGATGGTGTCGACGACGTCCTCGACCAGGATGCGGTCCTCGCCCTCGCCCATGACGCGGATCACGGGCTCGGTGCCGGAGGAGCGGATCAGGAGGCGGCCGTGGCCGTTGAGCCGCTTCTCGCCATCGGAGATCGCCGATTTGACATCGGAATCGTCGAGCGGCTTGCCGCCCTTGTGACGGACGTTCTTGAGGATCTGCGGCAGCGGGTCGAAGCGATGGCAGACCTCGGACACCGGCCGGCGCAGCTTCTGCACCACGGCCAGCACCTGGAGCGCCGCAACGAAGCCGTCGCCGGTGGTGGCGTAGTCGGACAGGATGATGTGGCCGGACTGCTCGCCGCCGAGATTGTAGCCGCCGTTCAGCATCTGCTCGAGCACGTAGCGGTCGCCGACCGGCGTGCGCACGAGATCGAGCCCCTGCTCCTTCAGGAAGCGCTCGAGCCCGAGATTGGACATCACGGTGGCGACGATGCCCGGCCGCGACAGCCGCCCGTCTTCCTTCCAGCTCTGCGCGATCACCGCGAGCAACTGGTCGCCGTCGACGAGATGACCGCGCTCGTCGACCAGGATGACGCGATCGGCGTCGCCGTCCAGTGCAATGCCGATGTCGGCGCGCATCTCGCGCACCTTCCTCGACAGCGCTTCCGGCGAGGTCGAGCCGCATTCCTTGTTGATGTTGAAGCCGTCGGGCTCGACGCCGATCGGCACCACGTCGGCGCCCAGCTCCCACAGAGCTTCCGGCACCACCTTGTAGGCGGCTCCGTTGGCGCAGTCGATCACGACGCGCAGGCCGTCGAGCGACAGATCGCGCGGCAGCGTGCGCTTGGCGAATTCGATGTAGCGGTCATGCACGCCGTCGATACGGCGGGCGCGCCCGAGGCTCGCGCTCTGCGCCAGCCGCTTGTCGAGGGATTCGTCGAGCAGCTGCTCGATCTGCCTCTCGACATCGTCGGAGAGCTTGAAGCCCTGCGGCCCGAACAGCTTGATGCCGTTGTCCTCGAACAGATTGTGCGAGGCCGAGATCATCACGCCGAGATCGGCGCGCATCGACTTGGTCAGCATCGCAACCGCCGGCGTCGGCATCGGGCCGACCAGCAGCACGTCCATGCCGACCGAGGTGAAGCCCGCGACCATCGCATATTCGATCATGTAGCCGGACAGGCGGGTGTCCTTGCCGATCACCACCCGATGGCGGTGGTCACCGCGCTGAAACGCAAGGCCTGCGGCCTGGCCGACCTTGAGCGCGAGCTCCGGCGTGATCAGTCCGTTGGCGCGGCCCCGGATCCCGTCCGTCCCGAAATATTTGCGACTCATATAGTCCCCCACGCGACAACCAGGGATCCCCACTACAACCACGGGGTGCCGAACGGGCCCCACATCCCAGATTTGCTCGGGTCTTATAATGCCATCGCGGCTAAATTGGCTTCAAAAAATATGATAAATCATTACGGAACCGGGCGCACGGCCGTCCCGATAACCTCTTGTTAACATTATATTTCCGGAACGGCAAGGAACCCGCCCCTAGTCGGAGCGCTTCACATGGCCGTCCTCGAGGCTCGGTGCCGGCTGGATGACGTTGACCGGGTCGGAGCCCGGAAAGGTCTCTTTGAGGCCTTGGACCAACGCTTCCTCGAGCCGACGCTTCTCCTCGATCTCGTCCGGCTTGGGTTCGCTGTGCGGCCTGGTCATGGCGCCCTCCCTCCAAACGATTTGGCTGTGCATCTAACCATGGTAGATGACCATTAAATCTTCCGATTCAAGGCGGGCCGGGGAAGCGTTCATGAAGCACATCACCTGTATCGACGATCTTCGCGCACTGCATAAGCGCCGCGTGCCGAAGGCGTTCTTCGACTATTGCGACCGCGGCTCCTATGCCGAGGAAACCCTGCGCGCCAACCGCGAGGATATGCAGGCGATCAAGTTCCGCCAGCGCATCCTGGTCGACGTCTCCAAGCGCGACACCTCGACCACGATTCTCGGCGAGCCCTCGACCATGCCGCTGATCCTTGCGCCCGTCGGCCTGCTCGGCATGCAGCACGGCGACGGCGAGATTCACGCCTGCCGCGCCGCGCAGGCCGCCGGCATCCCGTTCACGCAGTCGACGATGTCGATCTGCTCGATCGAGGACATCGCCGCCAGCGTCGAGAAGCCGTTCTGGTTCCAGCTCTACGTGATGAAGGACCGCGGCTTCATCAAGGAATTGATCCAGCGCGCGATGGCGGCGAAGTGCAGCGCGCTGGTGCTGACCGTCGATCTCCAGGTGATCGGCCAGCGCCACGCCGACATCAAGAACGGCATGACGGTGCCGCCGGAATGGTCGCTGTCGAAACTGCTGGATTTCGCCAGCAAGCCGGCCTGGGTCTCCGGCGTGCTGCGAGGCAAGCGCCGCACCTTCGGCAACATCGCCGGCCACGTGAAGAACACCGAGGATCTCAACCGCCTCGCCGAATGGACCGCGTCGCAGTTCGACACGTCGCTGAGCTGGAAGGACGTCGAGTGGGTCCGCAGCATCTGGCCGGGCAAGCTCATCATCAAGGGCATCCTCGACGTCGAGGACGCCGAGGAAGCCGCCAAGACCGGCGCGCAGGCGCTGGTCGTGTCCAACCATGGCGGCCGGCAGCTCGACGGCGCGCCGTCCTCGATCGAGGTGCTGCCCGAGATCGCCGACGCGGTCGGTGACAGGATGGAGATCATGTTCGACGGCGGAATCCGCTCCGGCCAGGACGTGATGCGCGCGCTCGCGCTCGGGGCAAAGTCATGCATGATCGGCCGCGCCTATGCCTACGGCCTCGGTGCCGGCGGCCAGGCGGGCGTCGCCAAGGCGATCGACATCATCCAGAAGGAACTGCTCACGACCATGGGCCTGTGCGGCGTCAACAAGGTCGACGAGATCGACGATCACGTCATTGCGATGTAAGCGAAACGGCAATGCCGTAGGGTGGGCAAAGCGGAGCCTGCCCACCGACTTTCGCGAAATGTGAAAAAGCGTGGTGGGCACGGCGCAAGTACGCCTTTGCCCACCCTACGGTACTCCCCGCAAGAACGGGGCGGGGGCGTGAGAGGGCGATGCGTCCCTCACAGCCCTTCACATCGGCGGCGTAATCCCATCCCGCCCGACATTGACGCGGTTGGCTTCCAGAGAGCCGTCATCCTTTTTCGCTGCGCCGAAGATGATCAGTTTTGCGCCCGGCTTGACCTCGGACTTGTCGCTGGCGACAAAGGTGACGATCGGCGTGTCCGGCGGCACCACCACTTTCTTCTCGCCATCCTTGTACTTGACGAGGATGTTCTGGCCGTCGGTGCCCTTCACCGTCTGCGCCACGGTGGCGTTGGTCATGGTCGAATTGGCGCGCGCATCCCAGGGCCGAAAACCTTCGGCCGCGCCGCGCTGGTTCTCCGGGAAAATGTGTACGGCGATCGCCTTCTGGGTGCCGTCGGGCTCGGGCATGCCGGTGACGCCGATATAGGAACCTTCCTTGATCTCGGACAGCGAGGTCTTCACCACGGCGAAGACGGCGGCGTTGTCGGTCATGCGCACCTTCACGTCGCTGCCTTCGCGCGTCTTGATGCCGAGCATGTTGCCGTCGACGCTCTCGATGGTGCCGCGGATGCGGACCATCGGCGCCTGTTGCGCCGGGACGGATGAAACCAAGATGCAGGTGGCGAACGCAGACACGACGGCGCGTGGCATCCAATTGTTCAGCTTCGACATGGCCTTGACCCTCCGGGGCGTTGCGGCGATCAGTTACGGCAACCCCGACCGGTCGACACTATTCCACCGTGTCGATCACATCGGCGGTGTCAGACCGTCGCGGCCGACGCTGACCCGATTGGCCTCGAGCGAGCCGTCCGGCAGCGCCTTGACGAAGGCGATGATCTTGGCGCCGGCCTTGAGGTCGGTTTTCTCGCCGGGCACGTAGGTGACCACCGGCGTGTCAGCCGAGACGAACACCTTCTTCTCGCCGTCCTTGTACTTGACGAGCAGGGTGTGACCGTCCTTGCCGACCACACTCTCGGCGACCGTCGCATTGGTCATGCTGGAGTTCGGCTTCAGATCGTAGGGCCGCGAGCCCTCACCGGTGCCGCGCATGCTCTCCGGAAACACGTGCACCTCGACGGCATTCTGGCCGCCGTCCGGTCCCGGCACCGTGGTCGCGCCGACGAAGGAGCCGACCTTGATGTCGTCGAGCGAAATCCTGGTGATGCCCGCCACGCGCACGTCGGACGCAATGTGGAGCTTGACGTCCTCACCGCTGCGCGACTTGACCTGCATCGTGTCGCCATCGACGCTCTCGATCGTGCCGCGCACGCGCGTCGGAACAGGCGCTTTCTGCGCGAAGGCACAGAGGCTCGAGACGGTCACCATCGCGACGGCGATGAGCGGACGTGTGAAAGTTGCACGTTGAACAGTCATGACGGTCTCCGGTTGTCCCCACGGACATAGAACTCCGAAGGTCGCGCCCTATTCTTTCAAGTCTTTGTGAGATCGGCCTCGACCAGCGCGCGCAGTTCGGCCGTGACCTGGGGCCTCCGGCCGAACCACAACTCGAAGCCGCGGACCGCCTGATGCAGGAGCATGCCGAGCCCGTCGGCGGTCTTCAGTCCGCGCGCCTGCGCTGCGGCAAGCAGCGGCGTCACCAGCGGGACATAGACGAGATCTGCGACGACGGCCGCTTCCGGCAGGCGCGCCACGTCAACATCGAGTGACGGCTGGCCGTGCATGCCGAGCGATGTCGTGTTCACGAGAAGTTTTGCATGCGGCAGGATGTCGTTGATCCCGTCCCACGCAATCGGATGCACCTTCGACCCGAACTGCCTTGCAAGCACCTCGGCGCGCGCGATGGTGCGATTGGCGAGATTGATGCGGCCGACGCCGCGCTCGAGCAGGCCGAATACGACCGCGCGTGAGGAACCGCCCGCCCCCAACACCAGCGCCTCTTCAGCCCCGTCCCAGCCGGGCGCGCCGGCATCGAGATTGTTGATGAAGCCCTCGACGTCGGTGTTGGTGGAGCGCAGTTCGCCGTCGGCAAACCACAGCGTGTTGGCGGCACCCACGGCCTTGGCGCGCGTATCCGGCGTCGACAGCGTCAGCACGCCTTCCTTGTGCGGGATGGTGACGTTGGCGCCGACGAAGCCGCGCAGCGACAGCCGCAGCACGAAGTCGCGCAGATCATCGGGCGGAACCGCTTCGATGACATAGCCGCCGGCGATGCCGAGCGTGCGCAGCCAGTAATGATGGATCAGCGGCGAGCGCGAATGCGCGGCCGGCCATCCGATCAGACAGGCTGCGGGAGCCTTGGTCACGGTCATCCTTCCTTCGGGTCGTTTCGAAAGGCGATCCATTTCGCGTCCCGCAGGCTCTGTCAAGCGCGCGGCCGGCGCACCAGCATTCCGATGCACGACTGCCGTGATGCAGCAATGTCGATCACATCGGACCGGCCTGGCCGCTAGCTCGCGGCGGTCTCATTGGCCACGCGCGGCGCCGCGCCGCCCTTGATGTCGGCGACGGCGCGCGCGATCGTCTCGCGATATCGGGCGCGCGGCGGGGTGACGCCATGGGTCAACAGCGCGCGGCGGACCGTGGGCGACGCTCCCGTGATGAACAGCCGGATGCCCTGGCGGTGGGCCTTGACGGCGACGCGGCCGAGCACGTTCGCCGCCGTCGAATCCAGGAACGGCACCGCGGCGAAATCGACCACCAGGCCCTTCTTGTCGGCAATGCCGTCGAGCACACTTCCGATGGCGGAGGCCGCGCCGAAGAAGAATGCGCCGGTGATGCGATAGACCAGCACGTCGCGATCGACCGCAAGGCGGGAATCGTAGGGCACGCGCTCGCCATTGCCGTCATCGGGACGGTCGGCCGCCACCAGCGGCGTGCGCTCCTCGATGCCCGTCATCTCCGCCATGCGATGGATGAACAGCACCGCGCCGAGCGCGAAGCCGACAAGAATGCCTTCGGTCAGATCGCGGAAGACGGTCAGCAAAAAGGTCGAGAGCAGCACGACGGCATCGCCCCAGGAGGAGCGCAGAAGCGTCGCGAATTCCTGCTTCTCCGCCATGGTCCAGGCAACCATGACGAGCACGGCGGCGAGTGCGGCGAGCGGGATATAGCTCGCGAGCGGGGCCGCGATCAGCATGAACAGCAGCAGGAACACCGCGTGCAGCATGCCCGCGACCGGCCCCCGCGCGCCGGCGCGGATGTTGGTCGCGGTGCGCGCGATCAGGCCGGTGACGCAGATGCCGCCGAACAGCGCCGAGCCGATATTGGCCGCTCCTTGCGCCACCAACTCGCAATTGGAGCGGTGACGGCGCCCGGTCATGCCGTCGGCCACCACCGCCGACAGCAGCGATTCGATGGCGGCGAGCAGCGCGAAGGCGATCGCATCGGGCAGCACAGCAGTCGCCTTCGCAAGCGAGAATGCCGGCAAGGCGGGCGACGGCAATTCGCGCGGAATGCCGCCGAAGCGCGAACCGATGGTTTCAACGGGCAGAGACAGTACGGCAGTCGCGATCGCCGCGAACACGACCGCGATCAGGATGCCGGGCCAGGAAGGCCGCCAGCGCCGCAGGCCGGCGATGATGGCGAGGCTGACGACAGCGACGGCAACCGCGGACGGATTGATGGTATGCAGGCCTCCGGCGAGCGCGATGAGTTTCGGAACGAATTCGCTGGGCTCCTTCGCGACGAGCGTGATTCCAGCGAGATCGCGAAGCTGGCTTGCAAAGATGATCACGGCGATGCCCGCAGTGAAGCCGACCGTCACCGGATAGGGAATGAACTTGATGTAGGTGCCGATCCGCAAGAGGCCCGCAGCGATCAGGAGCAGGCCCGCCATCATGGTGGCGAGGATGACGCCGTCGATGCCGTGCCGCTCCGCGGTCACCGCGACCAGCACGATGAAGGCACCTGCGGGCCCGCCCACCTGGAACCGGCTGCCGCCGAGCAGCGACACGATGAAGCCGCCGACGACTGCGGTGTAGAGCCCTCGATCCGGCGTTACGCCCGAGGCGATCGCGATTGCCATCGAGAGCGGCAGCGCGACGATCGCAACGGTGAGGCCGGCGAAGACGTCGGCGCGGAAATCAGCAAGCCCATAGCCTTCGCGCCAGACGGTGACGAGTTTTGGCAAGTACAGTTCGGCAAAGGTCGGCCGGCGGGACGGCCGCAGCCGGCTGACGTGATCGCTCGCGATGCTCATGCTCCACAATGCTCCGGTGCGTCGTGCGGCCCGCATTGCGCGTGCGTGACGATGCGCTAGCTCATCCTGATCCCGAGCACGATCAACGCCCGATCATGCTCCGACGCGGCGCGGCGGCCCCGGCTCCTTCAGTCGGACGCCACGCCCGCCGCTGTCGCTGCGCGCCTGTTCGCCGATCAGCTCGACGCCGGCCCGGTCGAACGCCTCGACCACCTTGATCAAGGTCTCGACCACGCCGCGAACGTTGCCGGTGCTGGCCTCCATCCGCTGGATGGTCGGCAGCGAAACGCCGGCGAGTTCAGCCAGGGCTTTCTGGTCAATGCCGAGCAGCGCGCGGGCTGCCCGCATCTGGAAAGACGTGATCACCGTAGCCTCACGTATCAGGACTTATAAGTGATATTTTTTACATATACAATGATGTAAAATACATCATCCGGAGGCAAACGCAAGGGGCTGTCCATCTGTCTCCACCGTCATTGCGAGGCGCCCTCGCGACGAAGCAATCCGGGCCGCCTCCTCGGAGACAGTCTGGATCGCTTCGTTGCACTCGCAATGACGAGTGGCGAGGGCGCACCCTTGCTTCTCCCTCTTCCCGCAAGAGCGGGAAGAGGGAGTGAGAAGGCGGAGCGCGCCTTACCGCGCGAAACCGGTCACGCCGCGTGCTGATGCGCGGCGATGATCTGGTCGGCGGCACGTCCGGTCACCTCGGCCATGTGGTCGAACTGACGGGTGAAGCTGCCGGCGCCGGCGGTGGCCGAGCGTAGCTCGACGATCAGCTCGCCGATCTCGGCTTCCGGCATCATGGCGCGGACGCAGTCCCAGCCGCTCCAGCCGTCGCGGGTGTCGAAGCCGAGGATCTGGCCGCGGCGCGCCGACAGGATCGCATTGATCTTGGCGGTGGCGTCGGTCGGGCAGACGATTTCGACCACGTGGATCGGCTCCAGCAGCACCGGCTGGCATTGCGGCAGGCCTTCGTTGAGCCCGACCCGCGCCGCCGTGCGGAAGGCGAGATCGGAGGAGTCGACGCTGTGATAGGAGCCGTCGGTCAGCGTCACCTGCACATCGGTGACGGGGAAGCCGAGCGGACCGCGCGTCAATCCGTCGACGACGCCTTCTTCCACCGCACCGATGTAGTTGCGCGGCACTGCGCCGCCCACCACCTTCTCGGCGAACTTGAAGCCGTCGCCGCGCGGCAGCGGCCTGATGTCGAGCACGACGTCGCCGAACTGGCCGTGGCCGCCCGACT
>JAEWFG010000070.1 GCA_023388935.1 Pseudomonadota bacterium
CGCTTCAACGGCATATCGGCCGGGACTCCGATTTTGTAGCGCTTGCCGGCTTCGAGCAGCCGGCCGTTCTTGTCGGCGAGCGCCCCGAGTTAGGCGTTAACAGGCTTGTTGTTCTCAGGAGGGACCGGGACGAAGGTCCGCCTCGGTGTACATCGCCGCCCGCCGCGTGATGTTGCCCACACGTCCAAGACGGCTTTTCCCAGCACGCCGGCGAGCTCTCTTTTCTATGTCCATCGATGCCACCTATCCGTTGTCGCGGGCGGGAACGGTGGCGGACCGTCCGCGTTCCATTGCCATCATTGCAAGGAGGAGGTTGACTATGGGTCTCTTCACCAAGGACATCAAAACGATGGAAGACCTGCTGATCCACGGTCTGCGGGATATCTACTACACGGAGCAGCAGATCCTCAAAGCCCTGCCCAGGTCACGGGCCTCAAGAACCATCTCGAGGAGACCAACAAGCAGGTGGAGCGGCTCGAGAAGGCGTTCGCCAAGCTCGGCAAGGAGCCCAGCGGAACCAAATGTCCCGCGATCGACGGCATCATCGAGGAGGCCGACGAGACCGCCAGTGAGGTCGAGGACAAGGCGGTTCTGGATGCCGCCATCGTTGCGAACGCGCAGGCCGTCGAGCACTATGAGATGTGTCGCTACGGCACGCTGATCGCTTGGGCCGAAGAGCTCGGCCACGACGAAATCGTGCGCTTCCTAAACACCAATCTGAACGAGGAGAAGGCGGCGAACACCAAGCTCAACGCGGTGGCGCTGCGTAAAGGCGTCAACGCCAAAGCGTCCACCGCGGCCTGAGACGCTTCCTCACCTAGCTTTCAGCGGCTCCGCGACATCGCGGTGCTGCTGTTTTGTTCCGGCCTATGCGCGGCGTGTAGCTTGCGCCTGGCGAACCAAGACGTCACCGAGACGCAAAGCCATGCCAGCGACGCTGCGGCGAACGCGCCAGCGACGCTGCGTTCGACCAACAACCAGAACACTCCGGCGAACGCCAACATCCCGAGAGCCCCGAGCGCGGCGCCGGCGGCATCGAGCGCGGCGGCCTTCTGCCCGCGGCGTTCGCCGGCGAGACCCGCTTTCCGCTTGCGGCGGATTTCATGCTTTTCGATGAGCGTGGTGCTGGCGCAGAAGATCGCGGGCAACGCGAGGAAAAGGCCGCCGACCGAGGCACCGTATCGGCGGCTGATGAGGCCAGTGAAGACTGTCGCCGCCCCGCCGAGCACGAAGCGGATCACGTACTCATACCAGCGACCCTCGTACAACGCGGACGGCGAGATCCGGATCGGCATCGTCATGTCTGCGCTCCCGCGAGTGACCACAGGCCGAAAGCGGCCGTCAGCCAGACCACGATCGACAACAGCGTAGCCGGCAGCGCCCGCATGCGCGCCCGGATCAGCAATTGGCAGACGACGACGCTGTAGACCGCGAGCGCTATCGCGCCTGCGATCATCGAAAGGCTCTGCGAGGCGGCATAGGATTCGCCGTGCTGGTAGATTGCGATGCCGAGCGTCGCCAGCGCCACCGAGGGCGCGGCCCCGAACAGGCCGGCGAAGCTCTTCGGTCTCAGGACGTCTCCCAGCATCGCAAACGCCGATACTACCGCGCCACCGACCAGGAAGCGGATGAAGTATTCGGTCATTTCGGCTTCTTCCAAAGCTTCGCCAGCGGCCCTGCCGCGCCGTACACCGGATCCTTGCGCGGCACCGCGACCTTCGCGATTGTCTTCAGGGCACGTGGCCGGTCCTCGACCTTCGTGCATTCGTCGTAGGTGCCGGTTGGCGGATAGGCGCCGACGACCAAAAGGTCTTCGTCGGCGGACAGGCACTGATGGCCGGTACCCGCCGGCAGGATCGCGACGTCACCCGCCTTGAGCGTGAAGATCCGGCCCTTCTTGCCGCCGAAGCGCACGCGGCTCTTGCCGCGCGCGATGCCGAGCACCTCATGGATGCGAGAATGGTAGTGGACGTAGTCGTAGATGCCGTCGCGCCAGGCGTCGCTCCAGCCGTTGGCTTCGAACAGGTCCTCCATCACTGCCGCCGGGTCGTGTCCGTCGCCGAAATCGACCGCGCCCCGGTAGATGACGAAAGGCCAGCGCGGATGATTGGGGACGAGACCGTCATCCTTGAAGCGAACCGTGTGAGGCTTCCTCGGCCGCGCCAAGTGCGAAGCTTCCACCTTGCCTGGACGGCGCAGACCGGTCGCGCGCTGCATGTACTCCTTCACGTCCTCTAGAATGGGCATGTCAATCCTCTTTCGATGATCCCAGCGGATACCCGGTCCACAGCCGCAGCAGCCGCTCCATGAGGACGCCGAGCGCGAAGCCCGCGACAACGTCGCTGGCCCAGTGCGCCAGCACGACTATCCGCGTACACGAGAGGGCCACCGCCAGCGTCTGGATCGTTCGACGCGAGCCAGGCGGCAAAGTGCCTGCGGCGGACGCCAGCGCGCCCATGTGAAGCGCGTGCCCCGACGGGAAAGCGTCCTCGCGTTTGCCCGAGAACGAGACGCCGTGCACGTGGCCGAGCACCGTCTTGCGGTCGGGGCGGATCTGGTCGAAGATCGACTTCATGGCGTGAGGCATCAGCGACGCCGCGACCGTGACAAGGAGCGCATGATTGCCGGCGCGCTCCAGTTGCTCCGACCTGCCTCGGGTCGCGGCCCAGCCCGCAGCGGCCAAGACCAAAAGGAGCTTCTCGTCGGCACCCCAGGTCAGCCCGCGCGCAACGCTCTCGGCGCGATGATTGGTGTTGCGCGCCACGGTGCGCGCGATCAGCACGTCCGGCTTCGTTGGCTTGACCGTGAGAAGAGCCATCACCTCGTCCGCGGCGGCCTGGGGATCCGCAGCGCCCCGTTCAAATTGAATCTGCCCTCATAACGCGGGAGCAGGTTCCAAGTTCATCGCGCTGTCATGGAACCCGATGGGCCATTTAGCATTGGAAAGGCGATTGGAGGCACCGTGCGGACTGGCCGACAAGCGCGTTGACTGTTAGCGAACGGGGCCATGGTCTTGGCCTTGCTCGTCATCGGTTACCTGCTGATGATCGGCCGAAGGGATTCGAGCGTCGTCCACGCCAACCCGGGCGTCACCACGGAGCAAGCCGCCGTCCAGGCCGGCGCGAAGGTTTTGCCGACAGATCCCAAGCTCAAGGTCGAGCCGAAATAGCTTTCAGGAGGTCGAGTAAGATGCGCGCCAATCTGCCCGTTGGGAATACTTCATCGACTTCGTTTATCAAGGGCGGCTGGTTCGCACGCCTGGCCGTCGCGACCTCGCGGATTTCAGGCCGGCCGGCGACCTTCCTGCTCGCCGTAGTGGTCGTGATCGTCTGGGCGGTGACGGGTCCAATATTCGGCTTCAGCGACACGTGGCAACTTGTCATCAACACCGGCACGACCATCGTGACCTTCCTGATGGTCTTCCTGATTCAGGCGACTCAGAACCGCGACACACTTGCGCTTCAGGTGAAGCTCGACGAACTCATCCTCGCCACCAAGAACGCGCGAAACCAGATCGCCGGCATCGAGGAAGCCCCTGACGAGGAGATCGAGAACGCAAAGGTCGAGGTCCTCAAGCGAGGCCGGCTAAGCGTCGATTAGGAACAGCGAGCCCTCCTTCCCGTTATCGGACCAGTTTCACTCGAGACCGTGGGAAGGCGGATGTCGGAGCCCAGCGATGGCGTCGACGGCGAAATTCTGGGCGACGACAATTTCGAGGAAGGCGAACGTCAGAAGCGTGATCGCGTTTCCGAGCAACCTGAGAAGAAGGCAACATTTCACGCAGTCCCGTCGGCGCCGACGACATAGGCTAGCGCCACCGGCCGCGTTGACTTGTACCCCTTACATCGGCGGCAGCGCCACCTTCCTGGCTTCGCTTTCGTACGCTCCGCAAGTCCCGAAAGCTTGGCCAGGACGATTGGGTCATCATCAGTTCGAACCTCATTGGCACCGCACGCGTCGCCCCTGCGAGGGCCACAACTGGTCGCGCCACCCACACGAAAAATGTGAGATTTACGCACCTTGGACCCAGAATTTTGAGCATGAAGACCGCGCAATCGATGATCGACCCGATCAGACGTTGGTACCGTTGCGGATCCTTGCCCAGCTAAATTTCGAACATTCCTCTCTCCCGGCTAGCAATAGCATTTTGGGAATTCAACCATTCCCATGGTGTCTGGAGGAACCTCCGTCGGTTAACGACGATTGTTGCGGGCGGAGGAGACATGGACGACGGAACGAGCGGACTACGCCAGCAGACCAGCCTGGATGGCTGGAGCATCGCGGCGGCGCTTGGCTTAGTGGCGGCAGCTTTCCTGATCGAGCGCGTAGCGCCTGCGGACGTCGAAGTCCGCCCTAGGCCGGCGAAAGACCTGCCACCAGCTTCAGACTCGAAGCGGGACGCCTCCCCTACCGGCCTCGCCATCGAAGGCGAAGACCGCGGGCGAAAGGCGAGTTCGCCGGCCGAGATTCCCGCGAAGGGATGGAAGGATATCCTGTATCGGATCTTCGCCAACATCAGCGACCACCGCATCTTGGCGCTGGCCGCCGGCATGACCTACTACAGCATCCTCGCCATCTTCCCGGCCCTGGCGGCCCTCGTCGCCTTCTACGGGATCTTCACCGATCCTGGCAGCATCGCCAAACATCTGGACGATATCGCCGGCTTCGTGCCGGGGGGCGCCATCGACGTGGCACGCGAACAGCTCATGCGCGTGGCCTCCAAGGGCGACCGGGCCTTGGGATTGACGTTCGTGGTCAGCGTTGCCATCTCGCTCTGGAGCGCGAACGCGGCGATGAAAGCTCTGTTC
Source organism: Pseudomonadota bacterium (assembly GCA_023388935.1). Classification (GTDB taxonomy): domain Bacteria; phylum Pseudomonadota; class Alphaproteobacteria; order Rhizobiales; family Xanthobacteraceae; genus Bradyrhizobium. The sequence goes on from JAEWFG010000070.1 coordinate 4,809, forward strand.
GACACCCTGAATATAGTCTACGGCGAGCAGGAGAAGCGCGGATTCTTCAAGCTGAATGCCATTTCGCTCGCCTTCACGGTGGCTGGCATCGTCTTCGTTCTGTTGGCGCTGGCTGCCGTCGTCGCTGTGCCGGTCGTGCTCAACTACCTCTACCTCTCAAACTCCGCCGACCTCCTCATCCGTATCGCACGATGGCCGGCAATGTTTGTCGCCCTGGCGCTGGCCATCGCCTGCATCTATCGCTTCGGACCGAGCCGCGAGGCACCACGCTGGCACTGGATCACCTGGGGCAGCTCGGCTGCTACGATTCTCTGGCTCGCGGCGTCAGGGCTGTTTTCCTGGTACGCAGCGAACTTCGGCACGTTCAACCAGACCTACGGCTCGCTAGGCGCTGTAATCGGCTTCATGACATGGCTCTGGATCTCGGCGATCGTGATATTATTGGGCGCTGAGCTCAACGCCGAGATGGAGCACCAAACCGTGCGCGACACCACGACGGGCGCGCCGAAGCCTCTCGGCGCGAGAGGCGCTCGGATGGCCGATACGGTCGGCGCTGCCAAAGGGGCGTGAGATGACGGACCTTCTCGAGCTGCCGCTTGGGCCGATGAGGGGCACATCCATGCCGTCCTCGATCCTCCCGGCGGAAGTATCTGCAAGCTGGATTTCGACGCGGACCCAAAGGTCTTCACGCTGGCGGCCGAGCGGAGTCCCGCTGCAGCCAGAAAGCTTGCCGCCAAAATCCGGGCGACGCGCGAAAGTCTAAGCAAGTACCCCAGCTCGGCCCTCAAGGTCTTATTCCTGGCACGCGCGGCCTCGTTGTTAGCCCATACGTCTCACACTACGCACGCGAACCGGCATCGTAGACATTGTAGCTATCCGTCACGCCAGGCAGTCCGACGCGTATGCGCCGAAGGAGGTGCTGGACGATACCGTCGACGGCGAGCCTGCGCCCCCTTCTTCAACGCGACGTTGATTGCGGTACGGCACCGCCGCTGTCATCGGCTTTGCCACCCCTCGGGAGCGGTAATCATTAGCGCGATCGTCATCGACCCATCCCTAACTTCCTGAAGTCGAATCCCGGCATTATCAGTCTGATCCCCCGGAGCAGCCATCGCAGGCATCGACGCGCGCAGTACGCAACGGCGAAGAGCGAAGCGTCCCGTGCGGGGGCTGAAGGTTAAACCGAGGGAGTACCTGTGCCGGTTTCTGGGGGCCCCATCACCGGCCGGCAGATGTTGACCACCATTCGGAGCCGGTCGCCCGAGATCGAGGCCGCGGCCCACAATGACCGAGCAGACGAGGATGGCGCGGCCATTTAGAGCGTTTGATGAAGTGGCCTGCAGCAGAAGGTTTTGGGGCCAGGACGACCCTTCCAAGTTCTGTTTGTCCACCATTTTCAGCAACTCTTTGAGGGCCCGCTTAATCCCGACGTAGATGTCCTGAATTTGAGCGGCACGAAGGATGTCATTGAAATCAGATACTGAATCTTCCTGGGGCTCTTGCAGGGCTTCAGAGGGCCCTCCTCGGGTCAGGCTAGCTCTTTGACGAGTTCGGAGTGGTGATCAAGGATCGGATCAACTGAACAGTCGGACCGCTCGGTTCGACTAAACCAACTTGTCAAAATCCTTCGGTCGATCCGGAACCCGGCACTAGTTCTCCGCTAGCACTTGGTCGCCGGCTTCGGACTGAACCTTGTCAATATCACCACCGAGTGGATCGGCGGCAGATTGAATACAACTGGCAGCCGGACGGACCGTGCATCTGCGCCACATTCCCTCCCTATCCCCAAGGCCTGACTGCGCCGCTAATCCGCGTTCACGCTCTCGATTATCCAAATAAACTTTTCGGAACGGCCCAACCAGTGGACAGTTTCAGTTTGGGCGGAGGATGTCAGAGCGTCGAGGACTGCAGTTGCGAATACTGATCGTCGAGGATGATCCACTCGTTCGTGAATTCGTGGTGGACGCGTTGCGCGAGGAAGGCCACAACGTGACCCATGCCTCCGACGGCGAAGAGGCATTGGCCTGGTGCAAGCGCAAGGTCGCGGATGTGCTTATCACCGATATCAGGCTCCCGGGAAAGATCGATGGCTGGCAGATCGCCGAACGCTGCCGCGAGCACGATCCAGAGCTGCGGGTCATATACGCGACAGGCTTCTCTCCAGTGGCGTCACGCCCGGTTCCCGGCAGCCTGCTGCTGCGGAAGCCTTATCATCCACGACAGATCTTGCAGGCCTTGAAGGACTTAACCGCGCGGCGTCCGACATCGGATTAGAAGCTCATTCCGGCGGTTCCAAACCCGTCGACGGCGGCCATTCGCTCATGTGCACAGCGGTCTCACCTTGCCGAGTTTCGCGCCGCAGGTGCTTCCGCTCGAGGCGGGGTGGTGTTTCCTTGACGCCCCTCCTTTGCGGGGCGATTGCTTATATTGGGCTCAGAAGTCATTTTCGAAGTTCGCGAAGCCATGGCCGTGGTCGGAAAACGAAAGATGCCGCTTAGCACCGGCCCATCGCCTCACGCGCGTCAGGCGATCGACCGTTCCGGGTGACTGGCACGAAGGGAGAGGGTCTAGCTTTCGCGCCACAGACCGATATCTCAACCTCAGTAGATATTCGTTCCTGTCAGGGCTCGGCTAAGCTTACTACGCCTTGGCGACGCCTATGGATGGGCTGCTCGACCAACCTTGCGGCGGCTCAAGCTTTGTCAAACCGGGCCGTTTCCTTCTTCAGTGCGGCTCATTGTCGGATGCTCATCCAATCGGCCGTATCGTTGAGTAGGGCCGGCAGAATGTCGGATCGGCGCGAAGACCGCAATCTCTGACATTGGAGCAGTCTCCGTTCTGCTTCAAACACGCGGGCTCGTAAGTTTTCAAGCTCGGCAAGTTGAGAGGTGAGCGCTCCAACGCGCTGTTCAAGGACAAAAGAATTACCGACCGCCCGACCGAACTCATGCATCGCAAGCTCCTGCCGATGATTTTGGAGACTTTGTTCCTCACGTGACCGCCAGCTAAATCTGACAATTGCGGCGTTGGCACGCACTCACATATATCACGATGCGCCGCAAAATTGGATCCGCACTCCTAAGCCGCTGGGCCCCGAAATACGATGTCTAGGCAGCGCCCCGTTGAAACTAGATGCGGTGGCAACTCAAGTTGTATGTTTGCGAACGCATCACAAAATGAGTTCCCGCCGGCGTGAAACAGCGGCCCGACATTCATCCACGGCGCGCGGCACCTAACTAATTGGGACGCGCCTAGTCGTCGGGCGCGTCCCTAGCCGCAACGCACTACACGGTTCTTCGTTGGACTTTAGACCATCACAGACCGAGTCCAGTCCCGGAGGGAGCCCCGCCCCGTCGATTTCCAGATCGGAGAGCGCGATACATCGGATTCACATACCTTGATGCGCGTTCCAGGCTTCGTACCTAAGTGTCCGCCAGTCGGACGCCGACACAGAAAGCTCACCTCACAAGTCGCGCGCTGATTCCGAAGTGCGTTAGGCTACTCATGGCCATGGCAGGCGCAGCCAAGCGAAAACCAGTACCCTTCTTGGATCTCGAGGATGACGAGGAGGCTCTGCGCGTCGCCCAGGAGGTCGCTGCGACTTACAATCGGGTCGTGACGGTCCGCGACGCCGAGGGTCGGGTAGTCGCCCGTGTTGAGCCAACCGACATATTTGCCACGCGACATTGAGCGGGTTTTGCTGGGAACTCGCTGCCACGTCAGCTCGTTGCGGCAGTATGCCGAGGTACTATTTTGACATACAAAATGGCAGCCCCTACCGGGACGAGGTCGGTGAGGATTTGCTTGATGACCAAGCGGCCTGGCTGGCTGCAATGAGGCTGTCGCGCGAGATCGAGGATGTTCTAAGGCCGGGTGGCACGTGGAATTTGGAAGTCAGGAACCAAAAAGAAATCCCGGTCTTCCGTATCGAGATCAGAACGGAATGGCTCGGTAACGGGTCGGGCCTGTGCAGTCCATCGGAGCCGCGACGTTCCGAATAGCCCGGACCGAAGACGCCGGTGTCAAAGTGCACCAGCTCACGAATCTGCCTTCACGTGCGCCCGACTGTATGGGAGCGGTATCGCATCCGGAAGCGTTCCTTCTGAGCAAAAAGCGACTTCTCGCCGCCCTCAGTCGTCCTCGGTCTTAATTCTTAAGCTGACCATAGTGATGACCATTGTCATCGTGGCTCTTACCGCCGGAATAGGCAATGGCGGAAGAAGTCAGACTCGTCGACAGCAGGAGAGTCATCGCTGGCGGTGTCACGGCTGCGAACTTACCGCACGCGCGAAGAAATGCACGACGATCGGTCTCGGCCGATGCGATGCTCGTCGGATTCCTTGCCATGGAACTTTCTCCACTACAAAATATACGACGGGTGAAGATATCACCTCCGCGAAGTAAATAAAACAACGTAGAGCGTATTGGAACCGCGCGAAGGTTTTCATCGAGCCTATTGTTCCCGACTACGCCGATAATTTCGTGCAAGAGTGACTGGACCGGCATAACCGATGAGCAATTGGAGGTTGTCGACCGGCCCTTGCCAAAGGTTCGAGAGCGATGACGTGTTCGCGGTTGGTCAGCACGACTTGCGCGATCGCGAACTTGTCCATCTCGCGCATGGCCTCGCGGATCACGGCAAAGGCGTCGTGGCCGACCTTGCCATCTTGCGTAAGATAGTAGCGTTGGCGCCGGTAGCCCCGGTGATGTCCAGCGAGACCGATTTATTGTTCCGGTGCGTCGAGGCCGCAACGCTAATCGCAAACCAGGATTCTGCGCGAGCGCTTGTAGATGTAGTAGCAGTCACTACTCGAGTAGTAGCTGGACCGTGAGCCACCATAGGCGTAGTCAGCGTAAGCGCCAGCCGCATATGCGCCTGCATATGCCGCCGCACGAGCTTCGTATCGCCCGGCATAGCGGGAGCCATAGCCGCTGGCGTGGCCGATGTTGACGGACGCGGTGCGCGCCGAATTGACCACCACTGGTCCGCCCCGGGCGCCGGCGGAGCCGAGACCAGCGCCGAGCCCGGCGCCCCGAGCCGGAGCGCCAGGACCGGGAGGTCGCGGTGCGCCGAGCGCGGGCGGCGGGCCACCGGCCAATGG
>JAEWFG010000106.1 GCA_023388935.1 Pseudomonadota bacterium
CGCCGGGTGAGGGCTCTCGCCTCTGGGGGAATCCCGCCGTGGAGACACCCTCTCCCCAACCCTCTCCCGCAAGCGGGAGAGGGAGCGCACTGCCGTCCTGGGAATCATCAATACCATCGCAAGACTAGTCGAACCCGTTCGGCATGTCGGCCTTGGCCAGCGCGGCTGCGCGCGCCTTCATCCAGCTGTCGAGGAACGCCTTGTCGTCCGAGGGCGGATTGGACTTGCCGTGATCGGCCCAGGCTGTTGCGAGGACCTCCTGCCGCTTGATCAGTTTGTTGTTGTGCGCGTCCTGCGCGTCGCTCCATTGCCCGGCTTCCTTCAGCGCCTTCACCGCGCCGGGATGCACCGGCACCACCCAGTTCTTGGTCTGACGGTCGGCGGCGAGCCCGCCGGCCCCGGGCGCGGAGTCCTTGTAGGCATCGTAGTTCACGATCATCGCCTTGGTCATCGCATAGACCTGGTCGGCCGGCTGCGAGGCGTAGGCGACGAGGATCGGGTAGGGGTAGTTGCCGAGCTCGATCGGCTTGTCCGGCGAGATGCCGGCGCCGCAGGTTGCAAGCTGCGGGAAGAAGAACGAGCCGACCTTCTGCATCCGCATCCAGCCTTCCTTGTCCTTCGCGGGCAGCGGCGGCCAGATCAGGCCGCGCGGCGAGGTCTCGGCCTCCTTGGCGGGGCCGGTGATGGTGGTGCCGAACGCGGCATCGGTGTCGTTGTTGACCAGGCCCTTCCACATCGCGCCATAGCTCGCGAACTCGACGACCTTGACGTCCTTTTGCGTCAACCCTGCGAAGGCGAGCACCGCGAGCGAATTCTGGTTCAGCGCCGGCGAGCCGACCACGAAGCCGACGCGTTTGCCTTTGAGGTCTTTCAGGTCCTTCACGCCGGCATCGGCGGCGACGCCGAGCGAGCCGCAGTTGCAGTCGACGCTCGATAGCAGGATCTGCAGCGGCTGCGGGCCCCATTCCTTCGCGCCGAACTCGAACACGCCTTCCTGTGCGAAATAGGTGCCCGATCCCATGGCCGAGGAGGCCGCGCGCTTGGCGCGCAGCGGCGCGAGACGGGCGACGTCGTTGCCGGCTGGCAGCACGCGCACGTCAGTGCCGTATTTGTCCTTCATCATCTTGCCGACGCCGACCGCGATGTTGAAGCCGGCGGTGCCGGTGTCGTAGGCGGTGAACGTCAATGTCGCCGGCAGCTTGATGTCTTCGGCGAATGCGTAGCGTGTAGACACAAAAGAAACGCCCGCAACCAATGCAGGCGCGAGCAGGATCAGCCCACGGAACATGTTTCCCTCCCATTGTCCTCGCTTTTGCCGCGAAGACTTTCTTGCTTGGGATGATCATGTCACCGGGAATCGGCGATGGCAACGCCGTACCGCGGAACGAAGAGTCGGGCTGACAGATTGTCGCGGATTGTGCCGATAACTCACTTAACTCGCGACGATCGCGATCGCTTGCCCTTCGGCTACGACATCGTCGAGCTTCACGAGAAGCGATGTGATCGTGCCGCTGGCGGGCGAGGGTACAGGTATCTCCATCTTCATCGCCTCGACCACCACAACGTCGTCGCCATCGGCAACGGTTCCTCCAACTTGCACAGGAGTTGCGCAGATGCGTCCCGCAATCTCCGTGACGATCTTAATTTCTGGCATGCCATCGCCTTTTTGTTGTCGTTGCAAAATGCCTGAGGTAGCGTCGTCTGCAAGTGGAATTTAATTCCGCAGAGCGGAACAAACGGTAGGGCACATGGGACGACGATCGGAGCGGTTAAGCAGGCAAGGCGCACTCGCTGGCGACGCCGGTGAGGGTGACGTCATTCAGGTGGTGTCGCGCGCCTTCGACGTGTTGCGATGTTTCGAGGGCCACGAAGCCCGGCTCGGCAATCTCGAGATTTCAAATCGCTGCGGCCTGCCGCGCTCGACGGTGTCACGGCTGACGCATACGCTGACGCGGATGGGGCAGCTCGTCTATCTGCCGCGCGATCAAAAGTATCGCATCGGCCCGAGCGCGGTGGCGATGAGCGCCTCGATGATGAAGGGCCCGCAGTTGCGCAGCATGATCGGGCAACGGCTTCAGGAAGTCGCCGAGCAACTGCCGGGCACGGTCGGCTTCGTCGTCCCTGATCGCTTCCATCTCGTCTATCTCCAGTTCGCGCGCTCGGCGGCTGCGCTCGGCCTGCATGAGGGCACCGGCAGCCGCATCTCGATGGCCTCGACCGCTGCGGGCGCGGCCTACACTGCGGCGCTGCCGCCCGCAGTCGGCGATGCCTTTATTTCGGAAATGGAACGGGAAGCTCCCGAGGCTGCGAATATCCTGAAGCCCCGCATCGAAGCCAACCGGCAGTCGCTGCGTGAGCACGGCTATGTCACGGCCTGCGGCCTGTGGAGCCCGCACATCAACGGGCTCGCAGTGCCGATCTGGTCGCCGCAGTACCAGACCTTCGTTGTGGTCACGATCGGTCTTCTATCCGCGATGTATGACGAGCAGCGTCTGCGCGCAGAAGCCGCCCCGCTGATGGTTGCGCTCGGCCGCTCGCTCGGTAACCTGCTCGAGGGCGCGGAAGGCGACGTCTTCAACAACCGTCTCTCGCGTAAACCGGTCGCAATGGCCGTGCATAACAATAACAAGCCGATCACGTCGGAGGGAGTGAATGACCTGGAAGCCGGAACTCGACGAGCTCGCCCGGCGCGAATCCTTCGCGCGGGAGATGGGAGGCGTTGACAAGGTCAAGCGACAGCATGACCAGGGCCGACTGACTGTTCGGGAACGTATCGACAAGCTGATCGACAGAGGCAGCTTTCACGAGATCGGTGCCGTCTCGGGCATCGGTGAGTACGATCCAAAGGGCGAGTTGAAGAACGTGACGCCGGCGAACTGTGTGTTCGGCCGTGCGCGCGTGGACGGCCGCACCGTGGTCGTGGTCGGCGACGACTTCACCGTGCGCGGCGGCTCCGCCGATGCATCGATCTCGGCAAAGCCCCTGATGGCGGAGGAGATGGCACATGACTTCCGTCTGCCCATCGTCCGCATCATCGAGGGTTCCGGCGGCGGTGGCTCGGTCAAGACCATCGAGACCAAGGGCGCGGCGAACTTGCCCGGCGGGATCGGTGGCACGCGCTGGTATCGCTTCACGACGGAGAACCTGTCTCGCGTGCCGGTCGTCGCGCTTGGCCTCGGTTCGGTCGCGGGTCTTGGCGCGGCGCGCCTTGCGGCGAGCCACTATTCCATCATGACCAAAAAATCCGCGATGTTCGTCGCGGGCCCGCCTGTGGTGAAGCGCCTGGGGCAGGACTTGTCGAAGGAGGATCTCGGCGGCGCCGACATCCAGACCCGGGCCGGCGCGGTCGATCATGCCGTCGAGACCGAGGAGGAGGCGTTTGCTTGCGCGCGACGTTTCCTCTCCTATCTGCCGTCTTCGGTCTACGAGTTGCCGCCGACCTTGCCCTGCACCGATGATCCCGATCGCGCCGAAGAAGCGCTGATGAATGCGGTGCCGCGCAACCGCAAGCAGGTCTACAAGATGCGGCCCATCATCGACGCCGTCGTCGACAAGGGCTCGTTCTTCGAGGTCGCCTCCAATTTCGGCAAGCCAATCATCGTCGGTCTCGCGCGGCTCGAGGGCAGGGCGGTGTTGGTGCTCGCCAGCGACAGTTTCCATTACGGCGGTTCGTGGACGGCGGATGCGTGCCAGAAAGTCGTGCGCTGGGTCGACTTCGCGGAAACTTTCCATCTGCCGATCGTCTACCTCATGGATTGCCCGGGCTTCATGATCGGCCTCGATGCCGAGAAGGCCGCGACCATCCGCCACGGCGTGCGCGCCATGGCGGCCGTCAACCAGACCACCGTGCCCTGGTGCACGGTGATCCTGCGCAACGCCTTCGGCGTCGCCGGCGTGGTGCATCAGCCGGCAGACCGCTTCTCGATCCGCTACGCCTGGCCGTCAGCCTATTGGGGCTCGCTGCCGCTCGAGGGCGGCATCGAAGCTGCCTATCGCGCCGACATCGACGCGGCTGAGGACAAGACGGCCAAGCTGAGGGAGATCGAGGAGCGCCTCAACAAGCTGCGCTCGCCGTTCCGCTCGGCAGAAAAGTTCTGGGTCGAGGAGATCATTGATCCTCGCAAGACGCGGTCGCTGCTTTGCGAATTCGCGCGTTTGGCGGAGCCGCTGCGAAAGCCGGGGCCGCCGGAAAATATGACGATCAGGCCGTAACGAGCGGACGTCGTTCGATGCATCGCGGGGTTATCCGACGGATCGGATGCCCCGCGGATCGGTATCCCGGTTCGACGCGACGTAGTCGATTTCGCCGCGCGCTGTGCCGATGTCCATGAGCTCTCTGTCGCTGAGATTCCAGAGGGTTGCCTGCAATCTTCGGCGGTCGCGTCTTTCCTGAAACGCAGCCCAATATCGCTCGAAAATGTTGGAGAGACGCCGCCTCGGGGCGGCTCCTTTTCGCGCACCTGTCTCAACATAGGTCGTGCTCATCGCCACACCTCCTGGCGGTCAACCGCCCGCAAGGACAATGCGCCGGCGTGACGGGGTTGGCTTGACGTTCGGCTTACATTTCCCTTACCGGCGGCTTATTTTCTTTGCGGAAGGGACGGTGCTGACGCCTTCTGGTGGTCCGAAGCCATCGGGAGATTTGCAGCGTGCGCTATCTCTTCGAGGAGTGCGCATTTGGCCTTCCAGAGTAGCACCGGGCAGGCTGTGCGATAATCCGGGCGCACAAGTGCAGCCAATTTCGGCCGCGCTTCAGACCCATTTCAGCCAAGTTGCTATTGGCTCCTCGTTGACCGGGGCAGGGCCATCATTTGGAGTCCTGCAATGTTCAAGCAAGTTGTTTCCGCGTGTTTCTTTGTTGTCGTCAGTTTTATTCCTTCGGAAGCACGGCCCTATCGCATCGTTCAAGCTTCCGAGTGCAACGTGACTATGCCCTGCGACTTCTCGAATTCGCAAACGGACCGTGAGCGGGTGTCCAGGTCGTCATTACAAGCCTATCGGTCGAAGCAACTGGCGGTGACCGATGCTGGTACCGCCGCCGCGACGGTGAATATCTCTGGTGTACGCATCGTCGGTGGTCGGCCAGCCGGTTGTCCTGCGTCCTTCTGCGGCTGCGGCGCGGCCCTGCGGGTGTTTGGTCGTATCGTTCCGGAGTTGAATCTCGCGGCCAACTGGCTGCGATTCCCGCGCACATCACCGGCGCCGGGAATGGTCGCGGCCCGGCGTGGGCACGTCTTTGTTCTGGAGCAGCACCTCGCTGGCGACGTCTGGATGGCATACGACGCCAATTCGGGCGGGCGCGCAATAAGAATGCACCCGCGTTCCCTGCGGGGCTACACTGTCGTCAACCCGCGCGGCACAACGAGCTGAGGGAAACAGCCGACATCAATTGGATGCGTGACACTCTGCAACGCGCCTGTTGACGGGTCCGGCAGAACTGTCTTGCGGGGTGCGCGCATGCTCACTTGGTGCCGCTGTTTTGTCCGATCGGCTACGTTGGCGTGACCTCGAGACAATATCGCGTTACCCTCTCCGGACAAGAACAAGAGGGAACGCCAATCGTGTACGACTTCATTATCGTGGGCGGCGGCTCGGCGGGGTCCGTGCTGGCCCACCGGCTCTCCGCAAAGAGCGCCAACAAGGTCCTGCTTTGCGAGGCCGGGCAGGACACACCGCCCGGCAACGAGCCGGCCGAAATTCGGGACAGCTATCCGGGCACGGCCTATTTCGATCCGCGCTTCCACTGGACCGAACTCAAGGTCACGACCCAGGTCGTCAGCCATAACAATCCGAACGAAGGGCGTCCGCCCTTACGCAAATACGAGCAGGCGCGCGTGCTGGGCGGCGGCTCGTCGATCAACGGCCAGATGGCCAACCGCGGCGCACCGACCGATTACGATGAATGGGAGGCGCGGGGCGCCACCGGCTGGAACTGGAACGAAGTGCTCCCTTTTTTCAAGAAGGTCGAGCGGGACCTCGATTTCGACGGACCATACCACGGCAAGGATGGCAGGATCCCGGTCCGCCGAATCCCGAGGGAGCACTGGACACGGCATTCGCAGGCGTTCGCCGACGCATTCCATGAAGCTGGCCATCAATTCGTGGCGGACCAGAACGGCGAATTCGTCGACGGCTATTTCGCGGTGACGCATTCCAACCAGGCCGAGCAGCGCGTCTCGGCCGCGATGGGCTATCTCGATCGCGAGACACGCAAACGCGCCAACCTCACGATCTCCACCAACACGCAGGTCAGGGAGTTGTTGTTCGAGGGCATGCAATGCGTCGGCGTGAAGGCGGCGGTCGACGGACGGATGCAGGAATTCCGCGGCCGCGAGATCATTCTCTCGAGCGGCGCCATCCATTCGCCGGCGCATCTCTTGCGCGCCGGCATCGGCCCGGTCGGTCACCTCAAGGATCTGGGGATTCCCGTCCTGATGGGGCTGCAAGGCGTCGGCCAGCGCCTGATGGACCACCCCTCGATTTCACTGTCGTCCTTTGTCCGCCGCGGCGCGCGCATGAACGAGCACACAAGGCGCCACATGCAGCTTGGCTTGCGTTATTCGTCCGGCCTGTCAGGCGTGCCGAAGGGCGACATGTTCGTCGTCGTGCTCAGCAAATCGGCCTGGCATGCGGTCGGCGCGCAGATCGGCTCGCTGCTGACCTTCGTCAACAAGACCTATTCCGAAACCGGACAGATCAAGCTTGCCTCGCGCGATCCCTCGGCCGAGCCGGTCGTCGAGTTCAACCTGTTGTCTGACCGGCGCGACCTCGATCGTCTAATGAGCGGTTTCCGCAAGATGGCGGCAGTGCAAATGAGCGAAACCGTCAGGGCGGTGACGGACAAGCCGTTCCCGGCCTCCTATACCGACCGCGTGCGCAAGATCGGCGTGGTCAATACCAGGAACAGGATCCTGACCAAGATCGCCGCGACCCTGATGGACGGCCCAGCGGCGCTGCGCCACTACATGATCGACAATTTCGTGGTCGAGGGCTTCACCTTCGATAGCGTGATCAACGACGATGAGGCGCTGGAAGCCTTTGTGCGCAAGGCAACCATCGGCGTGTGGCACGCCTCATGCTCGTGCCGCATGGGGCGGGCCGACGATCCGATGGCGGTGGTCGATACCCAGGGCCGCGTCAAGGGCGTCCAGGGTCTGCGCGTCGTCGACGCATCGATCTTTCCGGTAGTGCCATGCGCCAACACCAATTTCCCGGTCTTGATGTCGGCGGAGAAGATCGCTGCAGCGATGTTGCAGTGAGCCGCAGCACTCTCCGGCCATCAGTGGCGTCTCGCCTTCACTTGGCAAGGCTGTCCGGCGTCGATCAGAGCCGCAGCACCTTGCCGGGATTCATGATGTTTTGCGGATCGAGTGCTCGTTTGATGGTTCGCATGATGTCGAGCTCGGTCTTCGATCGGTAGTGACTGAGCTCGTCGAGCTTGTCCATGCCGATGCCGTGTTCCGCCGAGATCGAGCCGCCCATGGCGGTGATGAGATCGTTCACGGCCCGCGTGATGGCGGCCGAGTATTGGGTCAGCGTCTGCTGATCCATGCCCTTGGGCCCCATGAACGAAAAATGCAGATTGCCGTCTCCGATGTGTCCCAACGGATAGGGTCGAATGGTCGGGAGAATGTCGAGGACGGCCTTGGTGCCTTTGTCGATGAACTCGGGAATCCTGGAGATGGCCACCGACACGTCGTAGCTTATCCCCGGGCCCTCGGCTCGGGAGGCCTCGGCGACGCTTTCCCGGATGCGCCACATGTTGCGCGATTGAAGTCCCGTGTGAGCGATCGCCGCATCGAGCACGCGGCCGGCCTCGAGCTGATCGGCGAGAAATTGCTCCATCTTCTCGGACATGCCTTCGGCTCCGTCCTGGCGTGCGCGCGAGGACGACCATTCAAGCAGGAGGTACCATTGCGTGTCCGCCTTGAGGGGATCCTGGATGCCGGGAATGTGGCGCAACACCATGTCGATGGCGGCGCGGCTCATCAGTTCGCAAGAACCGACATTGTCCTCGGATGCGGCATGCGCTTCGGACAGGATCTCCAGGGCGGCGCGTGGATCCCGAATGGCCAACCACGATGTGCATACGTCCTTGGGAGCCGGCCATAGCTTGAGGACAGCCTTGGTGATGATGCCAAGCGTACCTTCGGCGCCCATGAAGAGGTGCTTGAGGTCGTAGCCCGTGTTGTCCTTCTTGAGAGAACGTAGTCCGTTCCAGACGTCGCCGTTGGCCAATACGACTTCAAGCCCCAACACGAGATTGCGGGCATTGCCATAGCGGAGCACTTGCACGCCGCCGGCGTTCGTGGACAGGTTGCCGCCGATCATGCATGAGCCTTGGGCGCCAAGACTGAGGGGCAAGAACCTGTCGTGATCGGCCGCAGTCTCCTGAAGAGTCTGCAGGACGCAGCCGGCCTCGACCGTCATCGCGTAACCGACGGCATCGACGTCCAGAATGCGGTTCATGCGGCCGAGCGACAATACGATGCCCGTATGCGCCGGCCAGGGCGTGGCCCCGCCCATCAGACCGGTGTTTCCACCCTGCGGCACAATCGCAACGCCGTGCTCATGGCAAAGCCGGACCACTTTCGAGACTTCCTCCGTGCTGGAGGGACGAACGACGGCTCCAGCACCCCCAACCAGCAATCCGCGCCAATCCGTCACGAACGGCCGCTTGGCGTGTTCCTCCTCGATAAGGCCCTTCTCGCCGACGATCGCGCGCAATGAAGCGCGCATTTGGGCGGTCAACGGAGCGGTCGGAATGGTAGGTTCGGACGACGGTACGGCAGCCGGCATTTGTTTCCCCTGGCACATCTTGGTGTGTACTGCGCGCGAAGTGCGTCAGGCATTGTCCACGTTTGTGCCATGGAGTCTAACGGCAATATGCCTCGAACCGGGAACGAGTGCGTCCCGTGGGTGGCCGTCAACGGCGCTGCATGACGTCCGCTGGGCAGGACCGATCCGCGGCCATGGAGGATCATCGCCCTTGTTCCGTCATTGCGAGCACAGCCAAGCAATCCAGTGTCTCTCCGCGGAGACAGTCTGGATTGTTTCGCAGCGCTCGCAATGACGGCGTGGATGCCGTTGCGTGATCCGGGTCCCGCCTGGTCGGCCTGCCGCCGGCCCGGCGGCGCAGTTACGCCATTGCCGCCTGCGGCTTCGGCTGCCGCGACAGCGCCAGCACGATCAGCGACGCGAACACGCAGAGTGCGCCGGCGATGAAGAACGCGGGCAGGTAGCTCTGATAGACCGTCCTCGAAAAACCTGCTCCGAAGGCGGCAGTGCCGGCGCCGAGCTGATGGCCGGCAAAAATCCAGCCGAACACGAGATTGGCGCGCTCGGGACCGAATTTTTGCGCGGTAAGCCGTACCGTGGGAGGCACGGTCGCGATCCAGTCGAGCCCGTAGAACATCGCGAAGAGCGAAAGACCGTAGAAGGAGAAGTCGCTGAAGGGCAGGAAGATCAGCGAAAGCCCGCGCAGGCCGTAGTACCAGAACAGGAGGTAGCGATTGTCGTAGCGATCAGAAAGCCAGCCCGACATGATGGTGCCGAAGAAGTCGAAGATGCCCATGGCCGCCAGCAGGCTCGCCGCCTGCACCTGCGGAATGCCGAAATCGAGACACATCGGGATCAGGTGGACCTGGACGAGGCCGTTGGTCGAGGCGCCGCAGACGAAGAAGGTCGCAAACAGGATCCAGAACGCGCGCGACTGCGAGGCGTCGCGCAGCGTGCCGAGCGCAACCGCTGTGATCGAACCGTGATTCACCGGCGGCGCGGGTAGGGGCTCGGTGCCTTCATCGCCGAACGGGCGCAGGCCCACATCGCTCGGCCGGTCGCGCATGGCGAGGAGGACCGCCAGCGCGGAGACGCCGAGCATGATGCAGACGAAGCCAAGCGCGAGACGCCAGCCGTAGCGTTCGGTGAGGCTGGCCAGCAATGGCAGGAACACGAGCTGGCCGGTGGCGACGCTCGCGGTCAGGATGCCGACGACGAGACCGCGCCGCGCGGCGAACCAGCGCGTGGCGATCGTTGCGCCCAGCACCAGCGCGGTCATGCCGGTGCCGATGCCGATGACCACGCCCCAGAGGAGCACGAGCTGCCAGACCTCGGTCATGCCGAGCGAAGCGACCAGCGCCGAGACCACGATGAGTTGCGCGGCCAGCGTGACATTGCGCAGGCCGTAGCGGTTGAGCAGGGCGGCCGCGAACGGCGCCATCAGCCCGAACAGGATGAAGCGGATCGACAGCGCGGAGGAGATCTGCGCCGTGCTCCAGCCGAATTCCTTTTGCAGGGGAACGATGAACACGCCGGGTGCACCGACCGTGCCGGCGCTGATCAGCGCGGCGAGGAAGGTCACGCCGACCATCACCCAGCCGTAGTGGATATTGCGGCGGCTGAGCGTTGCCGCGAGCCAGTTCGAGATCATTGGGCCTCAATGTTGGTTGGCGGGCTTTGCGGGACCCGCGTCATCGTCGGAGTCTGGCACAGCAAAAGGAAGTCTGAAACGACAGACTTCCCTCAATTAAGGACATCGCGTTGGTTAGTGCGCGAGACGCTCCACGGCGATCGCAGTGGCTTCACCGCCGCCGATGCAGAGTGCCGCAACGCCGCGCTTGAGGTTTTGCGTCTCGAGCGCATGCAGCAGCGTCACGATCAGCCGCGCACCGGTCGCGCCGATCGGATGGCCGAGCGCACAGGCGCCGCCGTTGATGTTCAGCTTCTCGCGGGGAATGCCGAGATCGCGCTGCGCTGCCATCGCCACCACGGCGAAGGCCTCGTTGATTTCGAACAGGTCGACGTCACCGGCGCTCCAGCCGATCTTGTCGAGCAGCTTGCGGATCGCCGGGATCGGTGCGGTCGTGAACCATTGCGGTTCCTGACTGTGGGTGGCGTGGCCCTTGATCTCGGCGAGCGCAGGCAAGCCGTTGCGATCGGCAAGCGAGCGCTTGGTCAGCACGAGCGCGGCGGCGCCATCGGCATTGGCGGAGGAGGCGGCCGGCGTGATGGTGCCGTTGGCGCGGAACGCCGGCTTCAGTCCGGGGATCTTTGCGGGATCGACCTTCAGCGGATGCTCGTCATTGGCGATGATGCGCGGGCCGGCCTTCTCCGTGAGCGTGATCGGCGCGATCTCGGCCTTGAACGCGCCACCCTCGACTGCCTTGCGCGCGCGGCTCAGCGTCTCCATCGCGTAGGCGTCCTGGTCCTTGCGCGTGAATTGGTAGGCTTCGGCCGTGGCTTCACCGAAATCGCCCATGGAGCGGCCGGTCTCATAAGCGTCTTCAAGGCCGTCCATCATCATGTGGTCGATGATACGGTCGTGACCGGCGCGATAGCCGCCGCGTGCCTTGGCCAGCAGATAAGGCGCGTTGCTCATGCTCTCCATGCCGCCGGAGACGACGATCTCGGCCGACCCGGCGCGGATGATGTCGTGCGCCAGCATGGTCGCCTTCATGCCGGAGCCGCAGACCTTGTTCACGGTGGTCGCGCCGGTGGCGTCGGGCAGGCCGGCTCCGCGCGCGGCCTGCCGCGCCGGTGCCTGGCCCTGACCGGCCGGCAGCACGCAGCCCATGAAGACTTCGTCGACCTTCTCAGGCGCGAGCTTGGCGCGTTCCAGCGCGGCGCCGATCACGTGCGATCCGAGCTTGTGCGCGGAGAGCGGCGACAACTCGCCCATGAAGCGGCCGAGCGGGGTGCGGGTGGCGGAGACGATGACGACGGGATCTGCGGCTTCGGCCATGACAAAACTCCCTGCAAGTGTGTAGGATTATGATCATCATATGATGCAGCGCAAAAAATGCAACCGCGCCCGGCATGAGAAATTGTCGTGGTTCGGATGAGATTTGCTCGTTCGATGGGCTGTGAGGTAGGCGCGGTGGCTGTTCCACACACCGTTGTCGTCGCCCGACTTGATCGGGCGATCCAGTATTCCAGAGACGGCAAGAGGATACGGAGAGGCCACGGCGTACTGGATGCCCCGGTCAAGCCGGGGCACGACACCTTTGGCGTGGAGAGAGCCGCTTCAGCACAAGAATGGCGGGCCTACCGCTTCCTGTTCACGAACGCCTGCATCAGCCGCGTCGGCTCGTCCGTCAGGAACGCCTCACCGAACACCTTGACGCTGAGGTTGACCGACTCCGTCAGCGGCAGCTCCTCCCATTGGCGCAGCAGCGCCTTCTGCGACCGCAGCGCTTCGGGGCCGCATTCGAGCAGCGCCTTCACGGTGTGCTCGACCTCGGCATCCAGGCCGCCTGCCGCCGCGACCTTGTCGACCAGTCCCCAGGCGAGCGCCGTCGACGCGTCGATGTTTTCGGCGGTCATCACCAGCCAGCGCGCGCGGGCCCAGCCGATCAGGCGCGGCAGCAGGGCTGCGTGGATCACCGAGGGGATGCCGACGCGCACCTCCGGCATGCCGAAATGCGCATCATGCGCGGCAATCCGGAAGTCGCAGGCCGCCGCCACTTCGAGGCCGCCGCCGAGGCACCAGCCGGGCATGCGCGCGATCACGGGGGCCGGGAAGCCGCGCACGGCCTCGCAGAGATCGCGCAGGCGGCTGATGAAGGCTTCGGCCGACGTCTGGTCGAGCTTGGCCATCTCCTTGATGTCGGCGCCGCCAATCAGGCTCTTCTCGCTCTGGCCGCGCAGCACCAGGACGCGGATGCTGCGGTCGGTTGCAAGCTGCTGCAGGCCTTCGCGGACTGCGTCGGTCACGGGTGAGCCCAAAATGTTGAGCGAGCCGGCGTTGCAGATCGCGACATGAACGACGCCGCGCGCATCGCGCGTCACGCCGCAGTGATTGTTGAGCATTTCCATCGGGGCATCTCGGAGGTTTCGTGGACATGCGCGAGGCGCGCTGGTCGGGAGCATTTCCGGGCCGAAATGCCCGGCTTGTCAAGCGGGCCGGGGAAACGCAGTTGCCAGCGCGAAGTCCGCGCAATAGTATGATGGATATCATGCAAAGGGCTGCCATGACCGAATCCGATCAACTCGAGCTGTTTTCACCCGCGCGCCGGCGCGAGCGGCTGGTGGACTGGCAGGAGCCTGCGCCGGTCGCGAAAGTGGCGATGGGCTTGTCCGGCATGGACGCCATGCTCGGCATTCGCGACGGCCGGCTGCCGCCGCCACCCTTCGCAAAACTGATCGGCTTCGTCGTGGCCGTGGTCGAGCCGGGCCGGATCGTGATGGAGCTGGAGCCGCGCGAGGATCTCGAAAATACCATCGGCCTCCTGCACGGGGCAACCGCCGCGGCGCTGATCGATACCGCCATGGGTTGTGCGATCTCGACCCGGCTTGAAGCCGGGCAGAGCTCGGTGACTCTCGACCTCAAAATGACGTTCCTGCGCCCGCTCTCGGTCCGTTCCGGGCTGATCTCGGCCGAAGGCAAAGTGATCAAACTGGGGCGCCAGACCAGCTACACCGAGGGTTTTGTGCGCGACAGCAAAGGCGCGCTCGCGGTGCATGCAACTGCGACCTTTTCGATGATCGGCAATGTCTTAACATGAATTAATGCACCGCCCGGGCCGTTTCTGTGGTATGGGATGATCTCCGACATTCAATGAGACGCGCATGCGCTATTCCCGGGAACACAAACAGGAAACTCACGACCGCATCGTGAAGAAGGCCTCCGTGCGGCTGCGCGAAAAAGGCGCCCACGGCATCGGCGTCGCCGACCTCATGAAGGAGGCGGGCCTGACCCATGGCGGCTTCTACGCGCATTTCGATTCCCGCGAGGCGCTGGTGATCGAGGCCTTTGCCTACGCCATGGACCGCTCGATGGAGCACTGGCGCAAGATCACCGACGAGGTCTCTCCCGAGAAGCGGCTGGCCCTGATCGCCGAGAGCTATCTCTCCGCGCTCCATCGCGACAATCCGGGCCATGGCTGCTCGATCCCTTCGTTGGGGGCCGAGATTGCCCGCGAGAGCCCGAAGACGCGAAAGGCGTTTGCCGGCAAGCTCGATGAGATGATCGAGATGATGGTCGACTATATCCCGAACCTGCCGCGCAAGGCCGCGCGCAAGCAGGCGATCGCGACGCTGGCCACGATGGCCGGCACCATGTTGCTGGCCCGTATCGCCGGCTCCAGCGAGCTGTCGGAAGAGGTGCTGAAGGCGGGCAGGGACAGCGCGCTCGACGGTGCACGGCGAGAGCCGGCCAAGCCCGCGGCAGCGAAGAAGCCGAAGCAGAATTAGGCGATATCCGCATGCTCCGGACCTCATCCTGAGGAGACCGCGAAGCGGTCGTCTCGAAGGATGGCCGCGGGCGAGATGTGGGCCTCCATGGTTCGAGACGGCGCTTCGCGCCTCCTCACCATGAGGGTCTGACGCTTACGACCGCCCCGCAAACAACGCCCGGTCGCGCTCTACGATCTCGCCAATATAATCCGCCACGGCCCTGATCCGCGCGAGGTCCTTGCTGTCGGCGTGCATCAACATCCAGAACGTTCGCGTGATCGAAACCTCCTCCGGCAGCACCGGGACGAGCTGCGGGTAGTCGTTCGCCATGAAGTGCGGCAGCACCGCGATGCCGAAACCTGCAAGCGTGGCGTTGAGCTGCGCGATCAGGTTGGCGCTGCGCAAGCGCGCTGAGATCCGCGACGACACCTGCGGGAGATAGTCGAGCTCCGGCGTGAACAGCAGCTCCTCGATGTAGCCGACGAAGCGGTGCTGCGGCAGGTCCTGCCGCGAGACGATCTTCGGGAAGCGATCGAGATAGCCAGGCGCGGCATAGAGTCCGAGGCGGTAGTCGAGCAGCTTGCGGCCGACGATGCGGCCTTCCTTCGGCATGGTCAGGCTGATGGCGATGTCGGCCTCGCGCTTGGAGAGGCTGAACAGCCGCGCGGTCGCTACAAGCTGGAGATCGAGGTCGGGATAGCGGTCGGCGAAAGGAGCCAGCCGCGGCGCCAGGAATGCCGTGCCAAAGCCGTCGGGCGCGCCGATCCGTACCGTACCGGTCAGCCGCGCCACCGATCCGCCGACCTGCTCCTGGTTGGCGACGATGGTGGATTCCATCGCCTCTGCGCTGTCGGCGACGCGCTGGCCGGCCTCGGTGAGGAGATAGCCGGTCTTGCGCCGGTCAAACAGCTTTGCCGAAAGATGCTTCTCCAGCCGGTCGACGCGGCGGATCACCGTGGCATGGTCGACCCCGAGCTGTTTTGCCGCAGCCGAAACCGAGCCGCCCCGCGCGATGGCCAGCACAAAGCGAAAGTCGTCCCAGTCGATGCTACCTTGATCCAGCATTTTCGCACATCTATGGTGCAATATCTCAGACTTGAATCCTATAAAATGCAGGTCAATAGGATTTGTCAAAGCGATCTAACCTGTTTCGTGGGAGGAGTTCATGCGCGCAGTCGGACATTTCATCGGTGGCAAGGAAGTAAAGGGCACGTCGGGCCGTACCGCCGACGTCTTCGAGCCGATGACCGGCGACGTCCAGGCCAAGGTAGCGCTGGCCTCCAAGGCTGAGGTCCGCGCCGCCGTCGAGAACGCCCGCGCCGCGCAGCCCGAATGGGCCGCGACCAACCCGCAGCGCCGCGCCCGCGTCATGACGAAATTCGTCGAATTGGTTCAGCGCGACTATGACGAGCTCGCCGAGCTGCTTGCGCGAGAGCACGGCAAGACCGTTCCCGACGCCAAGGGCGATATCCAGCGCGGCCTTGAGGTCGCGGAATTCGCCTGCGGCATTCCGCACTTGATGAAGGGCGAGTACACCGAGGGCGCCGGCCCCGGCATCGACATTTACTCCATGCGCCAGCCGCTCGGCGTCGTCGCCGGCATCACGCCGTTCAACTTCCCGGCCATGATCCCGATGTGGAAGTTCGCCCCCGCAATCGCCTGCGGCAACGCCTTCATCCTGAAGCCGTCCGAGCGCGACCCTGGCGTGCCGATGAAGCTCGCCGAATTGATGATCGAGGCGGGCCTGCCGGCCGGCATCCTCAATGTCGTCAACGGCGACAAGGAAGCAGTCGACGCCATCCTCGACGATCCCGATATCAAGGCCGTCGGCTTTGTCGGCTCCACGCCGATCGCGCAGTACATCTATGAGCGCGCCGCGCAGACCGGCAAGCGCTGCCAGTGCTTCGGTGGCGCCAAGAATCACGCCATCATCATGCCCGACGCCGACATGGACCAGGCGGTCGACGCGCTGATTGGTGCGGGCTACGGCTCGGCCGGCGAGCGCTGCATGGCCGTCTCGGTCGCCGTTCCCGTCGGCAAGGCCACCGCAGACCGTCTGATGGACAAGCTGATCCCGCGCGTCGAGTCGCTCAAGATCGGCACCTCGATCGATCCGTCGGCCGATTACGGTCCGCTGGTCACGCGAGAGGCGGTCGAGAAGGTCAAGAGCTACATCGACATTGGTATCAAGGAAGGCGCGACGCTTGCGGTCGATGGCCGTGGCTTCAAGATGCAGGGCTACGAGAAGGGTTTTTATCTCGGCGGTTCGCTGTTCGACAACGTCACCAAGGACATGCGGATCTACAAGGAAGAGATCTTCGGCCCGGTGCTCTCGGTCGTGCGCGCGCACGACTACAAGGAAGCGCTGGCGCTGCCGTCCGAGCATGATTACGGCAACGGCGTTGCCATCTTCACCCGCGACGGCGATGCCGCGCGCGACTTCGCGGCCAAGGTGAACGTCGGCATGGTCGGCATCAACGTGCCGATCCCGGTGCCGATCGCCTATTACACCTTCGGCGGCTGGAAGAAGTCGGGCTTTGGCGATCTTAACCAGCACGGCCCGGACTCGGTCCGCTTCTACACCAAGACCAAGACGGTGACCTCGCGCTGGCCGTCCGGTGTCAAGGAAGGCGCGGAGTTCTCGATCCCGACGATGAAGTAACTCAAACAGCGCGAGCTCGACATGCAGTTCGCTCTGAACGAGGATCAAGTCGCGGTTCGCGACATGGCGTTGGCGTTTGCGGCGGAGAAGATCGCGCCGCACGCACTGCGCTGGGACGAAGAGAAGCACTTCCCCGTCGACGTGATGCGCGAAGCGGCCGCGCTCGGCATGGGCGGCATCTACATCCGCGAGGATGTCGGCGGCTCGGCCATGACGCGGTTCGACGCGGCGCTGATCTTCGAAGCGCTGGCGACGGGCTGCCCGACCACCTCGGCCTTCATCTCCATCCACAACATGGCGTCCTGGATGATCGATGCTTTCGGCAGCGACACCCAGCGCCACAAATGGTTGCCGAAGCTCTGCACCATGGAGCTGATCGCGAGCTACTGCCTGACCGAGCCCGGCGCCGGCTCGGACGCGGCGAGCTTGCGCACCCGTGCGGTGCGCGACGGCGATACTTACGTTCTCAACGGCCAGAAGCAGTTCATCTCGGGCGCCGGCGGCACCGATCTGCTGGTTGCGATGGTGCGAACCGGCGGCGACGGGCCTGGCGGCATCTCGACTCTCGTCATCGACGGCAAGACGCCTGGCGTCTCCTTCGGTGCCAATGAGCGCAAGATGGGCTGGAATGCCCAGCCGACCCGCGCGGTCATGTTCGAGAATGCCCGCGTGCCGGTGGCCAACCGGCTGAGCGAGGAGGGCGTCGGCTTCAAGATCGCGATGGCGGGCCTCGATGGCGGCCGTCTCAACATCACCGCTTGCTCGCTCGGCGGTGCGCAGACCGCGCTCGACAAGGCGCGCGCCTACATGAAGGAGCGCAAGGCCTTCGGCAAGCGCCTCGACGAGTTCCAGGCGCTGCAGTTCCGTCTTGCCGACATGGCGATCGAGCTCGAGGCCGCGCGCACTTTCCTGTGGCGCGCAGCCGCCGCGCTCGACCGCAAGGACCCCGACGCCACCATGCTGTGCGCGATGGCAAAGCGCTTCGGTACCGACGTCGGCTTCGAGGTTGCCAACCACGCCCTCCAGCTTCACGGCGGCTACGGCTATCTCAGCGAATACGGAATCGAGAAGATCGTGCGTGATCTGCGCGTGCACCAGATCCTCGAAGGCACCAATGAAATCATGCGGCTCATCGTGGCGCGCAAACTGATCGAGGGCGCGCGATGAATGCAGTGGAAGACGGCGATCTCATCGTTCGCCGCGAGGGCGCGGCGGGCGTGATCCGCCTCAACCGTCCCAAGGCGATCAACGCCATGACGCTGGAGATGTCCATTGCCATCGATGCGGCGCTGGACCGGTTCGAAACCGATCCTGATGTCGCGGTGATCGCGCTGGAAGGCGCCGGCGAACGCGGCCTCTGCGCCGGCGGCGACATCCGTGGCCTCTGGGAGAGCTCGCACGAGGGCGGCGATCTCGGCGCGCGGTTCTGGCGCCAGGAATACATCATGAATGCGCGGATCGCGAAGTATCCGAAGCCTTATGTCGCGTTTATGGACGGTCTCGTGATGGGCGGCGGCGTCGGGCTATCAGGCCATGCCAGCCATCGCGTCGTCACAGATCGCACCAAGCTCGCGATGCCCGAGGTCGGGCTCGGCTTCTTTCCCGATGTCGGCGGCACCTGGCTGTTGTCGCGCTCGCCCGGCGAGATCGGTACCTATTTCGGCTTGACCGGCCAGACCATGAATGGGCCCGACGCGATCCACGCGAAATTCGCCGACGCTGTGGTGCCGGCAGCCAAATGGCCGGAGCTTCGCGAGGCGTTAACCAAGGTTCGTCCGGGTGTGACTGCGGCCGATGTCAGCAAGCTCATCAACGGCTTTGCGACCGGAGAGGTCGCGGGACCGGTGGCCGCGAAAGAGCCGATCATCGACGCTCTGTTCGGCTTCGACCGAATGGAAGACATCTTCGCCGCGCTCGAGCGCGATGGCTCCGAGTTCGCGCTAGGTACGCTGAAGACCCTCAACGTGAAGTCGCCGCGCGGTATGGTGGTGACGCTGAAGCTCTTGCGGCTGGCGCGCACCGCATCGAGCCTGGAGGAGTGTCTTGTGCGCGAGTATCGTGCCGCGCTGGAAGTCTTCCGCAGCGACGATTTTCGCGAGGGCGTGCGCGCCGCCGTGATCGACAAGGATCGCAATCCGACCTGGTCGCCGCCGAGGATCGAGGATGTGACGCCGCAGATGATCGCGCCGTATTTCGCCGAGATCGGCGCCGACGAGCTGAAATTTAGCTAACAACGATTGAAGCGGAGGAAATGAAGATGGCCACGATCGCATTCATCGGTCTCGGCAACATGGGCGGCCCGATGGCCGCCAACCTGGTCAAGGCCGGCCATAAGGTGGTGGCGTTCGATCTCGTCGAAGCCTCCCGCAATCAGGCCAAGGCCGACGGCGCCGGCATCGCCGACAGCGCATCGGGCGCGGTCAAGGGCGCCGATGTGGTCGTCACGATGCTGCCGGCCGGCAAGCACGTGCTCGGCGTCTGGAACGAGGTCGTTCCCGCCATGGCTCAGGGCGCGCTGATCATCGACAGCTCCACCATCGACGTCGAGAGCGCGCGACAGGCGCATGCGCTTGCCAGCAAGCACGGCGTGCTCTCGATCGACGCGCCGGTCTCCGGCGGCACCGGCGGCGCCAAGGGGGCGACGTTGACCTTCATGTGCGGCGGCGAGGAGAGCGCGTTTGCGGCAGCAAAGCCCGTGCTGGAAAAGATGGGCAAGAAGATCGTGCATTGCGGTGGCGCCGGCGCGGGCCAGGCGGCAAAGATCTGCAATAACATGATCCTCGGCATTTCCATGATCGCGGTGAGCGAGGCGTTTGCGCTCGGTGAGAAGCTCGGGCTCTCGCACCAGGCGCTGTTCGACGTCGCCTCGACCTCGTCGGGCCAGTGCTGGTCGCTGACCACCTATTGTCCGGTTCCGGGGCCGGTGCCGACTTCGCCTGCCAACAACGACTACAAGCCGGGGTTTGCCTCGGCGCTGATGGTGAAGGATTTGACGCTGGCGCAGGACGCCGCCAAGGCCGCGGGCGCAGCGACGCCGCTCGGCCAGCATGCGCAAGAGATTTATCAGGCCTTCGATAAGGCCGGCCAGGGCGGCGTGGATTTTTCCGGCATTATCAAGCACGTTCGCGACCTCGCTGGAAAATAGCGAGGCTTTGCCCGTAGCCTGGAGCGAAGCGAAATCCGGGACAGCCTCTCCAATTGCGTGGCCGCGTCCCGGTTTGCGCTTTGCCCTCCATCCGCGCTACGTTCGAATCTCAATTCGACGGGCCCGGACCATGACGACATTTCAGGAAGCGCGCGCGTTCCTTCTCCAACACCGCACGGACTACGAGACGGCGGTCAAAGGTTTCCGCTGGCCCGATCCGGTTCCCTTCAACTGGGCGCTCGACTGGTTCGACGAGCTGGCGGCGAACGCGGAGAGCAAGGATAGGCCCGCGCTCTGGATCGTCGACGCCGCGCAGGACCGGCAGACCAAACTGTCGTTCGCGGTGCTGTCTCGCCGCTCCAACCAGGTCGCGAACTTCCTCCGCGCGCAGGGCCTGAAGCGCGGCGATCATCTCCTGCTGCTGCTCGGCAACGTGGTTCCGCTTTGGGAGACCATGTTGGCTGCGATGAAGCTTGGCGTCGTCGTGATTCCCGCGACCACGCTGCTGACGGCGGAGGAACTGCGCGACCGGCTCGATCGCGGCAAGGCGAAGGCGGTGGTGGCCGCCGAGGACCAGGTCGCGAAATTTGCGACGCTCGGCGCCGAAGGTCTCGTGCGCATCGTGGTCGGCGCGACCTCCGATGGCTGGCTTGCCTATGACGAGGCGACGAAAGCGCCGGAGAGTTTTACGCCCGATGGCCCGACCAAGGCCGACGATCCGATGCTGCTCTATTTCACCTCTGGCACCACGGCGAAGCCGAAGCTCGTCCGGCACAGCCAGCGCAGTTATCCAGTCGGCCATCTCTCGACCATGTACTGGATCGGGCTGAAGCCCGGCGACGTCCACCTCAACATCTCTTCGCCCGGCTGGGCCAAGCATGCCTGGAGCTGCTTCTTCGCGCCGTGGAATGCGGGCGCGACCGTGTTCGTTGTCAACCAGCCGCGCTTTGATGCAAAGGGCCTGCTCGCCACCATCGGCCGCTGCGGCGTCACCACGCTGTGCGCGCCGCCGACGGTGTGGCGGCTGTTCATCCAGGAGAACCTTGCGTCGTTCAAGGTCGCACTTCGCGAGGTCTGCGGCGCCGGCGAGCCGCTCAATCCGGAGGTGATCGACCAGGTACAGGCCGCCTGGGGCCTCACCATCCGTGACGGCTACGGCCAGACCGAGACCACGGCGCTCGCCGGAAACTCGCCAGGGCAAAAGATCAAGGTCGGCTCGATGGGCCGGCCGCTGCCGGGCTATCGCGTGCAGGTCAGCGATGCCGATGGCCATCCGGCGAAGGAAGGTGAGGTGGCACTGGTGCTGGGCGCGGACCGTCCTGCCGGCCTGATGCAGGGCTATCAGGGTGACGACGGCAAGCTCTCCGGTGCGGAGGGCGAGATCTATCGCAGCGGCGACGTCGTCTTCGCTGACGAGGACGGCTATCTCACCTTCGTCGGCCGCTCCGACGACGTCTTCAAATCCTCCGACTATCGCATCAGCCCATTCGAGCTGGAGAGCGTGCTGCTCGAGCACGAGCTGGTCGCTGAGGCAGCGGTGGTGCCGAGCCCCGATCCGATCCGGCTCGCGATCCCCAAGGCCTTCGTGCTGTTGACGTCGGGCGCGGAGCGTTCGCCGGAGACGGCGCTTTCGATCTTCAAGCACCTGCACACGCGCCTTGCGCCGTTCAAGCGCATCCGCCGCCTTGAAATCGTCACCGAGCTGCCGAAGACGATTTCGGGAAAAATTCGCCGCGTTCAGCTCAGACGGCTCGAGCGCGACGACGACCGCAACGATCCCCTGCGCGGTCGCGAATTCCGGGAAGAGGATTTTCCGGAGCTGTCGAAAGCCAGGGGTGAAACCTGAGTGAACGAAGAGAGCTCGTCATTCCGGGGCGATGCGCCAGCATCGAGCTATGATGCGCAATTGCGCATCTGAGAATCCATCGTACCGCAAAATCTGTTGCCAAATGGATTCCGGGCTCGCGCTTCGCGCGCCCCGGAATGACAGAAGTTGGAGTTGCTAATGAACGAAGTCTGGAAGAAGCCGCCTATTTCCTTGGAGGCCTATCAGGCCATGGTCGGCAAGGAGATCGGCGTATCGTCGTGGCACCTGATCGATCAGCCCCGCATCGACACCTATGCCGACGTGATCGAGGATCATCAGTTCATCCACGTCGATCCGGAGCGGGCGAAGAAGGAAACCGCTTTCGGCACCACCATCGCGCACGGGTTCCTCACGATGTCGCTGATGTCGATCATGTCCTACGAGGTGATGCCGGCGATTTCGGGCACCACGATGGGCGTCAATTACGGCTTCGACAAGCTGCGCTTCATCTCGCCGGTGCGTTCGGGCAAACGTGTCCGTGGTCGTTTCGTGCTGGCTGAAGCCAAGCTGCGCAAGCCGAATGAATTGCAGTCCCGCACCAACGTGACGGTGGAGATCGAAGGCGAGGACAAGCCTGCGCTGGTCGCGGAGTGGCTCGGCCTGATCTATTTCGCCTGAGGCTGGGCGCCATGGCCGGGCTTGACCCGGCCCGTCATCGCTGCTCAAAAGCTGTCAAATCTCTCGCGGAGCGCTCTTACCCTCTCCCCTTGTGGGAGAGGGTGGCTTCGCGAAAGCGAAGCCGGGTGAGGGGTCTCTCTCCATGATCTCGGCTGCCGCGAGATACCCCTCATCCGGCGCTTCGCGCCACCTTCTCCCGCAAGGGGAGAAGGAAGAAGAAACAGGAACTGCATAATGGCAATCAGGTTTGACGGACGCGTCGCCATCGTCACCGGCGCGGGCAATGGTCTGGGGCGCGCGCATGCGCTGGGATTGGCGAGCCGCGGCGCCAAGGTCGTCGTCAACGATTTCGGCGGCGCGCGTGACGGCACCGGCGGCTCGCTCTCGCCGGCGGAAGCCGTGGTCGAGGAGATCCGTAAAGCGGGCGGCACTGCGATGGCGGACGGCGCCGATGTCTCGAATTTCGAGCAGGTCACAGCGATGGTCGAGCGCGCCACCAAGGAGTGGGGCAGTGTCGACCTGATGTGCGCCAATGCCGGCATTTTGCGCGACAAGTCGTTCGGCAAGATGGAAGCCGCCGATTTCCAGAAGGTGCTCGACGTGCACCTCGTTGGCACCTTCTATTGCTGCAAGGCCGCCTGGGCCGGAATGCGCGACCGCAACTACGGACGCATCGTGCTGACGACGTCGTCCTCCGGCCTCTACGGCAATTTCGGCCAGGCCAATTACGGCGCGGCGAAGTCCGGCATGGTCGGCCTGATGAACGTGCTGGCCGAGGAAGGGCGCAAGAACAACATCCGCGTCAACATCATCTCGCCGACGGCGGCGACCCGCATGACGGAAGAGCTGCTGCCGCCGCAGGCGCTGCAACTGATGAAGCCGAATGCAATCACGCCCGCGGTCGAATACATGCTCAGCGAGGATGCGCCGACCCGCACCATCATGGGCGCCGGCGCCGGCTCGTTCGCCGTGATCAAGATTTTGGAGAGCGAAGGCATCAACCTGCCGGAGTCGGAGTGGACGCCGGACGCGGTCGCGGCGCATTTCGCCGAGATCAGCGACATGTCGAAGGCCAAGGCCCTGACAGGCGCGTTCGAGCAGACGCAAAAGTACGTGGCACAGGCCGCGGCAAGGGCGGGGATCAAGCTCTGAGGCGCCGTCATTCCGGGGCGCCCGAAGGGCGAGCCCGGAATCCATCGTGCCACAGAATCCGCCGCCTAATGGATTCCGGGCTCGCGCCCAAGCGGGCGCCCCCCGGAATGACGAGCCTCTTTCTGGCGCGAGAATCTGGCCTAAACTCCCGCCATGACCACAACCGAAAACCACATCGCCGTCATCGGCGCCGGTCCCGCCGGGCTGATGGCGGCAGAGGTGCTGACGCGAGGCGGTGCCCACGTCACCGTGTACGACGCGATGCCGTCGGCGGGGCGCAAGCTCCTGATGGCCGGGCGCGGCGGCCTCAATCTCACCCACAGCGAGCCGCTGCCGCAATTCATGGCGCGCTACCGCGAGGCTGTACCGAAGCTGCAAGCCGCGATTGAGGCGTTTTCGCCTGATGCGTTACGCGCCTGGAGCGAGGCGCTGGGCGAGCCGACTTTCGTCGGCACAAGCGGGCGTGTGTTTCCGAAGGCCTTCAAGGCGTCCCCATTGCTGCGCGCCTGGCTGCGGAGGCTCGATGCGGCCGGTGTGAGGTTTGCCTTTCGCCATCGCTGGAGCGGCTGGGATGACGAGGGACAGCTCCAGTTTCAAACGCCGGATGGCGCGACTGCCATCACGGCCAACTCCACGGTGCTGGCACTCGGCGGCGCAAGCTGGCCGCGCTTGGGCTCAGATGGAGGCTGGACGAAAATCCTAGCCGACAAGGGCGTCGCGATTGCGCCGCTGCGGCCTGCGAATTGCGGCTTCACCGTCGCCTGGTCCGAAATCTTCCGCACCCGCTTCGAAGGCCAGCCGCTCAAGGGGATCGCGTTGACCCTCGGCCCGCACATTCTGCGTGGGGAAGCGATCATCACGCGGGCCGGCATCGAGGGTGGAGCGATCTATGCGCTGTCGGCTGAACTACGCGAGGCGATTGCCGTGAATGGCGAGGCGCTGCTGCACGTCGCCTTGCGTCCCGATTTTGATCACGCGGAGCTGATCAGGCGGCTGTCGGCATCGCGCGGAAAGCAGTCTTTCTCTAACTTCCTGCGCAAGGCCGCGCAGCTTTCCCCCGTCGCGCTCGGTTTGCTGCAGGAGGCCGCGATCGGTGCGGGCCAGTCGTTGCCGGCAATGCCGCCCGACCAGCTGGCGGATCTCATCAACGCCGTCACAATTAAGCTCACCGGCACAGCGCCAATCGCGTGCGCAATATCGAGCGCCGGCGGCATTTCGTTCGACGAGCTCGACGCTGACTTCATGATCCGCAAGCTGCCCGGCGTGTTCGCTGCGGGCGAGATGCTGGACTGGGAGGCGCCGACCGGCGGCTACCTGTTGCAGGCGTCGTTCGCGACCGGTGCAGCGGCGGGCAGCGGCGCATTGGCGTGGCTGAAGCGTGCTTAGAACGCCGCCGCCCTTCGAGGGCCGCTGAAGAAGCGGCCACCTCAGGGTGACGGCTACGAGAGAGCGTCATCCTGAGGTGTGAGGCTTGCGGTGCGAAAGCACCGGAAGTCGAGCCTCGAAGGATGCGCGGGCGCTCCGAAGCCTTACCGCAGCTTCCCCCGCGCCGCCACCGGCAGCGTGCCGATGATCTCGTCCCCGCGCACCATCACCACCTCGTCCATCATGTTGACGACGACGCAGACGTGGTTTGGCACGATGCGGACGACGTCGCCGACATTGGGCCTGGTGTTGCTGCGGGAGAGGTCGAGGAAGCCATGCTCCTCGGCAAAGCGGGCGATCCTGGCTTCGGGGTGCTCCAGGATCAAGCCGTGACCGTCGAGGCCGCCGGTGTCCGACGTCAGCGTCTTTGAGCCGGCATCGAGGATGCCGCGCTCGGGCGCGGCGCGGCTCACCACCGTCGAGTAGATGTGCAGCGCGCAGTCGTCCCAGCTGGCGACGCCAGCGGCGACCTGCATGCGGTCGTTGTAGATATAGGTGCCGAAGCGATGCTCGGTGCCTCCCTTGAGCTTGCCGAGATTCTTCAGGTTCGGCGTGCCGCCGGTCGAGACGATTCTGGCCTCCAGCCCGTGCGCGCGCACGCCGGCCAGCGCCTCGTCATAGAACTTCTGCGCGTCCGCCCAGCCGGTCTCGGTCGGATACATCATGAAGCCGGCGAATTGCAGCCCTTTGGACCCGGCGATCTCGCGCGCGAGCGCAATTGCCTCGGCCGGCGTCTCGACGCCGGCGCGCTTGCGGCCCGTGTCGCATTCGACCACGACCGAGAGCGGACGGCCGGACGCCGCGGCAGCCTTGGGAAGGCCGGCAACGACCGTCGAATTGTCGGCGGCAACCGTCATGTTCGCCTTCGCCTGCAGCGCGCCGAGCCGCGCCATCTTCTCTTCGCCGAGCAGATTGTAGCTGATCAGGATGTCGTCGATGCCGGCATTGGCCATGATCTCGGCCTCGCCGAGCTTCTGGCAGGTGATGCCCTTCGCGCCGGCCGCGACCTGCATCTTCGCGATGGTCGGGTTCTTGTGCGTCTTGATGTGCGGGCGGCTCGCCACACCCGCGTCGTCGCAGGCCTTCTGGATCCGCGCGATGTTGCGCTCGACCTTGTCTATGTCGATGACGGCGCAGGGTGTGCCGTATTCTCGGGCGATTTTTGCGGCGAGAGTGGTGGTCATGGGTTATGCCTGTTCAATCTCTTCGCGGAGCATTTCGAGTTCGAGCCACCGCTCTTCAGCGCCGGACAGTTCTTCGTGCGCTTTGGCGATGGCGGCCGATGTATCGTCAAATTTCTTGCGATCCCTAGTGTAGAGATTGGGATCATCGAGCACGCGCTGCAGCTTTGCAATATCGGCGTGAAGCGTCTCCATCTTCTTCGGCAGCGTCTCCAGTGCGTGCTTTTCGTTAAAGCTCAGCCGCCGTTTTGCCGCGGCCGCGGGAGCGGCTAGCCGCTCCTCCTTCCTTTCCGCGGGGGCTTGCGCCTTCGCCGTCTCGCGCTTCAAATCCGCACCGCGCTGCGCCAGCATGTCGCTGTAGCCGCCGGCATACTCGATCCACTTACCATTGCCTTCCGGCGCGATCACCGAGGTGACGACGCGGTCGAGGAAATCGCGGTCATGGCTGATGAGGATCACCGTGCCCTCGTAGTCGCCGAGCATCTCTTCGAGCACGTCGAGGGTCTCGAGGTCGAGATCGTTGGTCGGCTCGTCCAGCACCAAAAGGTTAGAGGGCTTCGCGAGCGCGCGCGCCAGCATCAGGCGGCCGCGTTCGCCCCCGGACAGCACCTCGAGCGGGGTGCCGCGCTGCTCCTGCGCGAACAGGAAGTCCTTCATGTAGCCGACGACGTGTTTTGGTTTTCCGCCGACCATGACGTGATCGCCGCGGCCGCCGGTCAGAGCTTCGGCCAGCGTCGATTTGGGATCGAGGCTTTCGCGGTGCTGGTCGAGGGTCGCCATCTCCAGATTGGCCCCGAGCCGCACGGTGCCGGAGTCCGGCTCGGTGCCGCCGGTGAGCAGATTGACCAGCGTGGTCTTGCCGGCGCCGTTCGGCCCGATGATGCCGAGCCGGTCGCCGCGCTGGATGCGGGTCGAAAAGCTCTCGACGATCTTGCGCTCGCCATAGGCCTTGGTGACGTTTTTCGCCTCGATCACCAGCTTGCCGGATTGCTCAGCCTCTGCCGCGGCGAGACTGGCGGTGCCGGCCGTGCCGCGATAGTTGCGGCGCTGGTCGCGAAGCGTATGGAGATTGGCGAGCCGCTTGACGTTGCGCTTGCGCCGGCCGGAGACGCCGTGGCGCAGCCAGTGCTCCTCGTCGACGATCTTGCGGTCGAGCTTGTGCTGCTCGCGCTCTTCCTCGGCCAGCACCTCGTCGCGCCAGGTCTCGAACGAGGCGAAGCCGCGATCGATCTGCTTGATCCTGCCGCGGTCGAGCCATGCGGTGGAGCGCGAAAGATTGGAGAGGAAGCGGCGGTCGTGGCTGATCAGGACCAGCGCGCTGCGGCGGCTGTCGAGCTCCTTTTCCAGCCATTCGATGGTGGAGAGATCGAGATGGTTGGTCGGCTCGTCCAGCAGCAGAATGTCGGGCGAGGGCGCCAGCACACATGCGAGCGCTGCACGACGGGCTTCGCCGCCGGACAGGTTCGCCGGCGTCTCGTCGCCGGTCAGCCCGAGCTGCTCCAGCAGATAGCGCGCCTGGTGCTGGTCGTCGCCAGGCGCGAGACCCGCCTCGACATAGGCGAGCGTGGTCTTATGGTCCCCGAAATCCGGCTCCTGCGGCAGATAGCGAACGGTGGCGCCGGGCTGCACGAAACGCGTGCCGCCGTCGGGCTCGACAAGGCCGGCCGCGATCTTCAGCAGGGTCGACTTGCCGGAGCCGTTGCGGCCGATCAGGCAGACGCGCTCGCCTGGCGCGACGTTGAGCTCGACGCCGCTCAAAAGCGGCGTGCCGCCAAAGGTCAGCTTGATGTCTTTCAGTTGGATCAGCGGCGGCGCCATGGTTAGCCTTGGCTCGAATTCTGGCTCGTCGCGACCTGATCGGCGCGGCGGCGCTGGATCCGGCGCAGCGTCTGGTCGAGCGCCGAGAGAAAAGCGGAGCGGTCGCGCGGCGCGAACGATCGCGGGCCGCCGGTGACTTCACCGGCCGAGCGCAAATCCGTCATCAAATTGCGGACCGCCAGCGTCATCCCGATCGATTCTTCCGTGAACGGCTTTCCGTTCGGTGCGATCACATCCGCACCCGCCTTCACGCAGCGACTGGCCAGCGGAATGTCTGATGTCACAACCACGTCGCCAGGGCCGGCGCGCTCCGCGATCCAGTCGTCGGCCGCGTCCATGCCCGCGCCCGCGGCGATGCGCTCGATCAGCGGATCCTGCGGAACGCGGATGAAATTGCCGGCGACCACGCTCACGTGCACGCCGTGCCGGGTCGCGACGCGGTAGATCTCGTCCTTCACCGGACAGGCGTCGGCGTCGACATAGATACGGGTGGTAGTGTCGGTCATCGGCCGCGTCGTACCCCATTCGGGCCGCAAAGGCGAGGGGATTGACCCCGGTTCCTCAGGGCCTACGATTGGTCCGAAACAACAAGAATCTTGGGACGGTCACCCATGCCGAACCGGCTCGAAACCTACCGCGTCGAGGCCTACAACACCGCCAAGCAGTCCGAAAACAAGATGCATGATGACACGGTGGCGCGCCGCTTCGGTTTCTCCGGCGGGCTGGTGCCGGGCGTCGATGTCTTCGCCTACATGATGCATGTGCCGGTGGCGCGCTGGGGCCGCGATTTCCTGTCGCGCGGGCTGGTCGAGGCGCGTTTCGTCAAGCCGGTCTATGACGGCGAGATCGCCGATGTCGATGCGACCGAGCACAATGAGCTTCTCACGATCGAGGTGTTCAGCCGCACCGAGCTGTGCGCTACGGGAACGGCCTCGCTGCCAGGAGCCGCGCCCTCGGTTTCGCTGGGCGACTATGTCGCGGTCCCGGCTGTCGCCGAGCGCAAGCCTGTCAATCCCGCGACGTTCGAGACCGGCAAATGGCTGGGCACGACGCCCCGACGCTGGGCCGGGCAGGATGCGACCGACTATCTCGCCGATATCAGGGAGACCGATCCGATCTTCGCGCGCGAGGGGCTCGGTCATCCCGGCCTGATCCAGCGCGTCATGAACCGCGTTTTGGTCGACAACACGATCCTGGGCCCGTGGATCCATGTCGGCAGCCGCATGCAGCTGCTGTCGCCTGCGCGCGCCGGCGACGAGATCACCGCCCGCGCAAAGGTCACCGCGAATTACGAGAAGAAGGGCCACCGCTTCGTCGAGCTCGACGCGCTGGTCGTCGCCAACGGCACGACGCCGCTCGCGCATTGCCAGCACACCGCGATCTACCAGCCGCGTGAGCAGGCGGCGGCGTAACGTAGGAAGGGGCAAGCCCGCCACCGCAAACTCGCTGTCATGCCCCGGCTTGACCGGGGATGGATTCACGTTTGAAGTGCAACGGTTGATCTGAGTTCAGAGAATGCCTCGGCGGGTGTCTTGAAGTCCAGGCATTTGCGTGGGGTGTCATTGAAGCGCTGAACATGCCGTCTAAGATCGGC
>JAEWFG010000123.1 GCA_023388935.1 Pseudomonadota bacterium
CTCTGGGACAAGATCGGTGAGGTGCTCGATGCCTTCTCAGCCGAGGAATGCGCAAACTACTTTCGGCACGCGGGATATGCGTCAACTTAAGTGACGAATGCTCTAGCTCGAGGGTATCAGCTCGAGAACGTACCGCTGCGATCGCTGAAGAGATCGAGCGGTTGCGGCGGCCGTACCTCAGGCGTCGCTGATGCGACCGAGGTCGCGGGTGCGATCGACGTCAGCGAGGCATTGTTGCCCCACAATTTCTGCACGGTGGCCGAGACTGGCTGCGTGGCGTCGCCGGGCTGGTAGATCGAGCGGAACGCGGGCGTGCTCGGCGAATTGTCGGCAACCGTCGTTGGCGATGTCGCGCTCACCGGCGTCACGCCGCGCGTATCCGGAAAGGTCTGGAGATAGGCGGCATTGTCGATCACCGGCGCGGTGGGCTGCACGCCGTTGACGCTCGCGACCTGCGTGGTCGACGGCGTACCGCCATACATCGCCATCGCACTGCGGGTCAGCTTCGAATTTGCTGCGCTGGCATAGCGCGCATCCAGCACCGAATAGACCTCGGAAATGCTGCGCGCGCGGCCGTCTTGCGCGTAGAAGATCGAGCGATTGGCAGATGCCGCATTGGGAAACAGCCGCGCGCCGACCGCTTGCGGATTGTCCTCGGCATTGGCGATCAGCTTCGCGGCGCCGCCGATGCCCATGAAATGCGCCATGTAGAGTTCGCTGTCGGAAGGCCTGCGGCCGAGCAGGCCGGTAAGTTTGAAGCTGTTCGACTGCGTCAGCGCAGCCGCCATGGTCGATGCAGCCTCCGGATCGTCGCGCAGCTTCATGATCGACCGCTTCATCACGGGATCGTCGACGGTGTAGGTGCCGGACGACGTCCTGGTGATGGCGTCGGCATAGCTGCCATAGCCGAGCTGGGTCCCCGCCTCCTTCACGGTGCCGAGCCAGGTCTGGTCGATGAACTGGTAGAGCCCGTGCGCGGACGACGTGGTGGCCGCCGCGGTCGGATCGAAATCCGATTCCATCTTGGCGGTGGTCAGCATGTATTGGAAGCTCACGCCGGTCCGGTTGGAGACCTGCTTGATCGCACCGGCGACGCGCGCCCGCGACGGATCGAGAACCGCCGTCTGAAAGGCACTGGAATTGTCGACCGACATGATGGAGTGCCCGCCCCGCGTGGCGTTGAGCGACGCCGGCAATTCGGCGCCCGATCGTCTCACCGTGGGACAGGTATGGTTAACGCGGGGTTAATTTGGCGACTGATCCCCCCGCCCGAGTCATTCCGGGGCATCGCGCAGCGATGAGCCCGGAATCCATTCCACCGCGCGTTGCGCCGAGCGATGGATTCCGGGCTCGTGCTGCGCACGCCCCGGAATGACAGCGAGTTATTTCTTGTAGACCGCGTCGGGATCGAACAGCCGCTCCCCATCGACGAAGACGAGCTTGGCGCCGCCGCCCTCGGCTTCGACTTTGCGGTAGAAGCAGGACCTGCGCCCGGTGTGACAGGCCGCACCAATCTGCTCGACACGAATCCAGACCGCATCCTGGTCGCAATCGGTGCGCATCTCGACCACGCTCTGGGTTTGACCTGATGTCTCACCCTTTCGCCACAATGCATTGCGCGAGCGGCTGAAGTACCAGGCCTCGCCGGTCGCGATCGTCTTGCGCAGCGCCTCGTCGTTCATGTGCGCGACCATGAGCACGTCGCCGGTGACGACGTCCGTCGCCACACAGGTCACCAGCCCGGCCGCATCGAACCGGGGCTGGAAGGAAAGCCCTTCCTCGATCTCATGGGAGTGAGCGGACACAACGACCTCGCCGGTTTATTCGCGAGGTCAGCGCTGCAGGCCTCGCACCAGGGACAGAAAACGGGCCTGCTCCGCGGGATTGTCGCGGAACATGCCGGTGAAGCGGCTGGTGAATGTGGAGGCGCCATGCTTGGCAACGCCACGCACCGACATGCAGGTATGCTCGGCCTCGATCAGCACGGCAACGCCACGGGGCTTGAGGATCTCGTCAATCGCCGCCGCGATCTGCGCGGTCAGGTGCTCCTGAGTCTGAAGCCTGCGGGCGAAGATGTCGGTCAGGCGCGCGAGCTTGGACAGGCCGACGACACGCTCCACCGGCGTATAGGCGATATGCGCCTTGCCGTAGAACGGCATCATGTGGTGCTCGCACTGCGAGGTGAACTCGATGTCGCGCACCAGCACGAAATCGTCATAGCCGGCGGTCTCGCCGAAGGTACGATCGAGCACCTCGGCCGGGCACTGGTGGTAGCCCTGATAGAGTTCGTCGAAAGCCTCGACCACGCGGCGCGGTGTGTCGAGCAAGCCCTCGCGTCCGGTGTTCTCGCCGATATAGGCGAGCAACGTCTTCACCGCCTGCTCGGCCTCGGCGCGCGCGGGGCGCGGCTGGTCGGCACGGACGGCGGCCGCGAGGAATTCGGCAGGATCAAGTTCCGCCGGGCGGCTCTCGGGCTGGCGGTCGGAAGGCTTGTTGGGGCGGATGGATTTGATTGTAGCGTCCATATCGACTCCGTTCGACGGCCTTGCGGCCGGAGTGTCACCGGCAGACGGGGCGGCCACGCCGCCGGACGCCTGAAGAGAACAATCTCGGCAAAAAAAGATCCACGGTCACGGTTCTGAATCACCGCCGCCGCACCGCTGGACTGTTTTCCCACCAGTTCCAACCCTATATAAGACCCTGGACGGCGCCCGCCAAGGCCGATCCCGCCCGGAAGTGCTGGACCCCATCACATGCTGAACGACATCTACAACAAGCGGATCATCGAACTGGCCGGGAATATTCCGCGCCTCGGGCGGCTGTCGGACGCCGATGCCACCGCGACCGCCCACTCCAAATTGTGCGGCTCGACCGTGAAGGTCGACCTCAAGATGAGTGGGGACACCGTCACCGACTTCGCCCATGAAGTGAAGGCCTGCGCGCTGGGGCAAGCCTCTTCATCCATCATGGCAAGTCACGTCGTCGGCTCGACTGCGAACGAACTCCGTGAGTTACGTGAGACTGTTCGCAAGATGCTGAAGGAGAACGGTGCGCCTCCTGAAGGCAAATGGGAGGAGATCAAGTTTCTCGAGCCGGTCCGCGACTACAAGGCGCGGCATGCCTCGACGCTCCTGACCTTCGATGCGGTAGTCGATGCCATCGGTCAGATCGAGGCGAAAGCCAAGCAGCCGGCCGCCGCGCAGGGTTGATCCCTCTCGGTCACTCCGGGCGGCGCCACCGGTCCGGCCTATCGGCCACCCCGATGACAACCATCAAAGATTTTCAGTTACTTCTGAGTGCTCGCACTCGGGACCGCGCCCGTCGGCACCGCGGCTTCGGCGGTCTTGGTCGACTTGGCTGGTTGAGGCTGCTCCGGCTCCGCGCCGAACCTCGCCTGCGTCTTCGGTGCAAGTTCCGCCATCGCCGGCGCTGTGAGCTCCACATGCGGCAGCACGTCAGCCACCAGATCGGTCGTCACGAGATTGGTGAGCTTCAGCTCCCCGGCATCCAGCTCATGCAGGTCTTCCCAAGGCGGCACGCTGAGCGCGAGCGAGAGCAAGTCACCAGCGCCGCCCATGTCGAATGTGTATTTGGCAAGCCGGCCGATATCGCGCTCCACGATCATCATATCCTGCGCGCTGTAGCTCGCTGCCTTCGCATCGTCGGCCCGATCGCCCATCCAGATCTGGTGGACCCGGATATGAGCGGCTCCCGGAACGTAACGCTGCTTGCCGGCCAGCAGCAGGAACACGCACATGGATTCGCAATAGGCTTCAGGCGCGACCGCTGGACGGGCACTCTGCCTGCCACGATTCTGCAGGCTGATGCCGACGGTGGTCAGCAGGCCGAGATTGCGGAAGCGCCGGCCGAGCGTAATCGCGTCGTTGACGGAACCGCCGCTGGAGTCGAGCACCACGGTTGCACCGCCGAGTTGGCGCCCCTGGGCAAATTCCTCGAAATCCTTGGGCGTATCGGCGGTGATGATGCCGACCGCGCTGACCCAGCCGCGACAGTTCGGCTCGCAGGCAACCCAGTTGAACTTCATCGGCAGCTTGCGCTCTTCCAGGGCACCACCGGCGCGGGCCGACGACCCGAAGGTCGCGACGGCGACGGTCAGCGCGACGCCACAGGCTGCGGTTCCCACCAGCAACCAGCCGCGAAGATTGAGCGACTTCAGAAGTTTCAAACTGGTTCCTTCCCCAAGCCCCAAGGCGATTCAGGCAAGCCCCGTTCCGACGTTCCACTGAGCCTACACATGGACATCAGACTACACATGGACGTCATAAAAATGGTATCCGGGCGAATACAGATCGTCCATAGGTACTTGCCGCACTGCTCCCTGAAAGCAGGCAAAAAATGGCGCGCGCACGACACCTCACTGTTCCCTGCACTGGAACCGCGCAATACTTCGCACAGGACCGCAGCACAGTGCACATGAAGCATTCAGCCTGCGAACACTGTTCCACTCTCGTCGAAGGCGCATTCCGTCTCCCGCGCAGATTCGGCCGCGCGCTGATCTGGCTCTACCGCCACACGCTCTCGCCGCTAGTCGGCTACAATTGCCGGCATCTGCCGACCTGCTCCGTCTACGGCGACGAGGCGATCGAACGGTTCGGCCTTTGGGCCGGTGGATGGATGACGCTCGCGCGCCTGTTGCGCTGCCATCCCTTCGGCACGTCGGGCATCGACAATGTGCCCCTCGCCGCACCGCAAGGTGCGCGCTGGTATCTGCCTTGGCGCTACGGGCGATGGCGCGGCGTCAACGCTCCCTAAGTATGCTGCGGTGCTTTGTGCATCGCTGCCCTGAGCGGAACCGGAATATTTTCCTCGCGTTGACGTGATGCTCCCACGGGAGGACACAACAATGCGCTGGAAAATCAGCCCTCATTTTCCCAAAGGTCACCACGACTCCAGAACCATCGACCTGCTCGTCATCATCGCCCTGATCGCGCTGGTGCTCGGCTCCGGCTGGTATCTGGAAACGAGCTTCGTCACGTCGCCCAGCACAACGGCGTACATCGTACCGAGCCAGAGCGTGCACTGGTAGCTAGCGAAACCAGAAGAAGCGTCCGGGCGGCGGGATCGGCTCGGGCGGACGCGGCCGCTTCGGGCGCGGCGGTCTTGGCGGCGGCTCGGCGGATGAAGTCGTCTCCGCCACCGGAGCGGTCTCGGTCCCCGGCACCTTCACCGACAGCAGCAAATTCGACTCATGCGTCCGCCAGCGATAGCCGACGCCGAAATCAATCGGCTGGGCGCGCGTGAACAGTTCGGCGTAGCGCTCCTGGTAGCGGCCAGGGAATTCGTCGATCGGACCGAGATAGCGGCCGAATGGGAAGAACCGCCATTGCCGCGTATCGTAGTTCGCAAGCGGAATGCCGGAATCATCCTGGATGATGGTCGCGCTGTTGGCGAGCAGCCAGTTGCGCACCACGGTGAAGTTGCCGGAGTACAGCAGATAGGACGCGCTCTTGATCAGGCTGTTGCCCGGCCCGAGCGTCTCACAGAACTTCAGGAAGCCAGTCGCGCGCGCACTGGGATTGGAGAGGTCGGTCGAAAAATAATACATCGTACGTGCCTCACCGTCGCTGCCGGCAAAGGTGATGCGGACGCCGCGCGTCGCGTTCCGCCCTGGATTGTCGTTCCCCACGTGTATCCCGCCGTTGTGGTCGAGCGCGACCGTCTCGACGTTGCGGATCGTCTTGCCGGACCGCGCGAGGAAGACATAGAGGATCGGCAAGGTGCCGTTGACCTGGTTGGCGTGCAGGTCAACCTTCATGTGCTTGGTGATGAAGAAGGAAAAGCTCAAGATCGAGCCGAGCGAACGCTCGACATTGTAGAGCGCGGCACCGACCGAACCGCGCGGCAGCCGCGTCAGGTCGGGCACGGCGCCAACCGGCTCGAGCGCACCGAGCACGTAGGTGCTGGCCTTGGAATAGAAGGCGTCGGCGTAGAGGAAGTCCGGGCCGCTGAACATGTAGAACATGGTTGGCCTCGGCGCCGCCAGATTGACGTCGACCCAGGTGCGGATCTTCGAGAGCTGCCGCTGCTCGAGCTGGGCGAAGGCCCCGTCGAAGAATCTTGCATGGCGCTGCCAACCCGGATCCTTCGTGAGCGGCACCAGCGGCGAGTCCGCCGACGGCTGCATGCCCGCAAGGAAGCGCGCGGTGTCGTCGAAGGTGACGTCGGCGGCATGCGCGGACGAGACGGCCGCAACCAGCATCGCAAGAGCGACAGCCGCAATTCTCATGGGTCGAAACATGTCCATTCGCGATGTGATCAAGTGCCGGCGGCGACCGGCCGCCTGCGGAAAACAGCATAGATCAACAGGCCCGAGAGCATGACGAGCATCCCCGAGAGCGACTGCACCGGCCGCTCGGTCAACAGGTAGTACATCATGAACGCAGTCACGAGCAGGAAAACGAGCGGCGTGAACGGGTATCCCCAGGCGCGATAGGGACGCGGCAGGTCGGGATCGGTGATGCGCAGCTTGATGACGCCGGCGACCGTGAAGAACGAACAGAACAGCAGCGCGAACTGGATGAAGTCGAGCACCGCCTCGAAGCTGCGCGTGAACAGCAGCAGATTGGCGACGGCGAGCTGAAACAGGATGGCATAGGCCGGCGCGCCGCTCACCGATCTCTTCGAGAACAGGCGCAGCGCCGGAATGTCCTCGCCCATCGTCATCATCACGCGGGGGCCGATCCACATCATCGCGCTGATCGAGGAGATCAGGCCGACGCAGATCATCGCGCCGACGATCCTGCCGCCGACACTGCCGAAGATGGCGCTGCCGGCGACGCTGGCCACGTCGAGCTGGCCGGCCAGCGCGCTGACCGGCGTCGAGTAGAGAAACACCGCATTCAGCGCGACGTACAGGACGAGCACGATCAGCGTACCCGCAAGCATCGCGCGCGGCAGGCTCCGCTGCGGCGTGTTCATCTCGCCGATGATGTAGGTCGCGGCGTTCCAGCCGGAGAACGAGTACATCACGAAGACGAGCCCGATCGCGAAGGGCGCGCTGACGATGTGCGCGAGGTCACCCGCCTGCGGCGTGAAGGCGATCGGCTGCGGCACACCGATGACGAAGCCGGCGACCAGGAAGGCTACGATCAGCACGACTTTCAGGATGGTCGAGATCAGCTGGAAGGTCGAGGAGTGCCTGACGCCGGTCAGTTGCACGAGCGAGACCAGCCACACCACGCCGATAGCGAGCGGGATCGGCGGCAGATCGGGGACGACCGATTTGGCGTATTCGCCGAAGGCCATCGCGGCAAGCGCGACTGGCGCTGCGAAGCCCACCGTCGCCGAGACCCAGCCGGCAAGAAAGCCGAAGGCAGGATGATAGGCGCGGCCAAGAAAATTGTACTCGCCGCTCGAGCGCGGAAACATCGCACCGAGTTCGCTGTAGGAGAACACCCCGCACAGCGCGACGATGCCGCCTACGGTCCACAGCAAGAGGATCGAGAAGCCGGACGGGATGTCCTTGACCTGAAAGCCGAGGCTGGTGAAGACGCCGACCCCGATCATGTCGGCAACGACGATGGCGGTTGCGACCAGGACGGAGACCCCGGATCCGCTTCCGGTCAGCCGGCCAGTCCAGGGCACGGTACCCGCATCAGATGCCGTCATCGGGGTCCTAACCTCCGGCGTCTCGCCTCGTGGGAGTCAATTCAAGCAGCGTTAACAAGGGTTAAATGAGGCGAGCGAAATAGGTATCAAAACACCCTTTATGCATGCCCCTGCGCAAGAAACCCGCGCGAACACCGGAGAATCCCGTTTCCTTTCCCCACAATCAGGACACGATTGCATGGTCGTTTTGAGCGTTCCGGATGTGGGGAAGTTTCTCCGGACACTTAACGTCACCTAAACGCCAGTCGGCTCAATTAATTCAGTTTTGCCGATGGACTTGGGTTCTTGGCTTGGGTTCATGACTTGGGGTCATGGGTGGATGGTCGGGGCCGTTCCGAACGCGAGAGCTGACATTCGTGCCGATCGGACGCCGTCCGGTGCGCGCGGTCGCGCGCTCCGGATCGGCCTGATCTCAGCCTTGGTGCCGCTGTCGCTCACGCTGGTTCAATGCGGCAGGGCGCCCAACCCGGCGGCGCTCGCGGCGAACTCGCAGGCCAATGTCCAAGTGGTCGCCAAGACCAATCCGCAAGCGACCAATTTGCAAGTGGCGAGCGACGACACGTTCGAGGATCGCTTCCCTGCCCCGCAGTTCAGGGAACG
>JAEWFG010000154.1 GCA_023388935.1 Pseudomonadota bacterium
CCATAACTCCCGCCTCTGGAATACTGGGTCGCCCGGTCAAGCCGGGCGACGACGGCTCCCTTGTCGCCCCCAGAATCTGCTAACACCTCCCCATGACCGCTCCCGACGCGACCTCCCCCGCCGGCACTGACGCCCCCGCGACCTCCTGGCGCGACAGCCTTGCCGTCTACCTGCAGCCGCGGGTGCTGATCGTGCTGTTTCTCGGCTTCTCGTCCGGCCTGCCGCTGGCGCTGTCGGGCTCGACGCTGCTGGTCTGGATGCGTGAATCCGGCGTCGATCTCGGGACCATCGGGCTGTTCGCGCTCGTCGGCACGCCCTACACGCTGAAATTCTTGTGGGCGCCGCTGGTGGATGCGCTGCATGTGCCGCTGTTCACGCGCGCCTTCGGCCGCCGGCGCGGCTGGCTGGTGTTCTCGCAACTGCTGCTGATCGTCGCGATCCTGCTGCTGGCGCTGACCGATCCCGCACGCTCGCCGTTCTACGTCGCACTCGGTGCGCTCCTTGTCGCGACGACATCGTCGACGCAGGACATCGTGGTCGATGCCTTCCGTGTCGAGAGCCTGCCCGCGAGCGAGCAGGCCGCCGGCATGGCGGCTTACGTCGCGGCCTACCGCATCGGCATGCTGGTCTCGACCGCGGGCGCGCTGTTCATCGTCTCGGGTTTCGAGAGCACCGGCATTCCGCGGACATCCGCCTGGATGTGGGGCTATGTGGTGATGGCGGCGATGGTGCTGATCGGGACGATCACGGCACTGGCCGCGACCGAGCCCGAGCAATCGGTGCGGACCGAAGCGGCGACACAAACCGAGACGGCATTCCGGCGCGTACTGCACGCGGCGATCGGCGCCTTCTCGGAGTTCCTGTCGCGGAAGGACGCGCTCGCCGCGCTCGCCTTCGTCGTGCTGTTCAAATTCACCGACGCGTTCTCCGGCACCATGACCGCGCCGTTCGTGATCGACCTCGGCTTTTCCCGCAATGACTATGCTGCGATCGTGAAGGGCGTCGGCCTTGCCGCGACGCTGATCGGCGGCTTCGCCGGCGGCTTCGTCGCGCGGCGCTATTCGCTGGCTACATCCCTGTGGATCGGCGGCGTGGTGCAGGCGGTCGCGAACCTCTCCTTCTCGTGGCTTGCTTTCGTCGGCACCAGCCAATGGGCGCTCGCCTTCGCCATCACCTGCGAGAACTTCACCAGCGCCATCGGCACCGTGATCTTCGTCGCCTACCTCTCCGCACTG
The DNA here is from genome assembly GCA_023388935.1 of Pseudomonadota bacterium. GTDB lineage: Bacteria > Pseudomonadota > Alphaproteobacteria > Rhizobiales > Xanthobacteraceae > Bradyrhizobium. The sequence continues at coordinate 1,236 of JAEWFG010000154.1, forward strand.
TGCCAGAATCCGCTGCACACGGCGACGCAATATGCGCTGCTCACTGCGTTCGCCGCCGTGGGGCGCACCTATCTCTCCTCCGTGGCAGGCTATGTCGCCAAGGCGACCGGATGGCCGCTGTTCTTCGTGATCTGCATGCTGGTGGCGATCCCGAGCCTGATGCTGCTGACCTGGCTGCAGAAGCGCGGGCATTTCGACACGCTGGGGCCGGTGCGGGTGTAAGGCTGACGCTCTCACTTTCGTCATTGCGAGCGAAGCGAAGCAATCCAGACTGCCGCCGTGGAAACAATCTGGATTGCTTCGTCGCAAGAGCTGCTCGCAATGACAGCGCAGGACGCGGCGAGATGCCGATTCAGCCCTGCTGCTTTCTGATCAGGCTCCACTTCGTGATCACGGCCTCGCTCATCTGGCCGGGATCGGTGGCGCAGGCGACTTCGTCGACCTTGACCGAGATCTCCTTGCCAACGAACGATTTCAGCTGCGTCGCCTGCGCGTCGCTGGAGGTGACGAGCTGGAAGGTCTCGGGGCCGGTCTCGAGGTTGCACAGCCCGTTCGGCGGCGGCAGGCGGCGCGGCTCGGAGGTGATCTGGTAGGTCGCAATCCTCTTGCCGGCGTTCTTGACGTCGCGCACTTTCATTGCGTTCAATTCGCCCGAGAGCACGTCGCCGGTGTTGATCGGCTTGCCGGGCTTCGACGGCGGCGGTGCCTCGTCGTCCTGTTGCGCGGAGATGGCGGGGGTCACCACCGCCATCATCACCGCGACCAAAGCCAATCGTTTGGCGAATCGTTTCGTCATGTCGTCAGTTCCGTAACGTCTGTAGGATTGCTAGAACAGGGTGCGCTGCCGCATCGCGGCCGATAGCGTACCTTCATCGAGATAATCAAGCTCGCCGCCGACCGGCACGCCGTGGGCGAGCCGCGTCACCTTCACATTGGCGTCCTGAAGCAGGTCGGTGATGTAATGCGCCGTGGTCTGGCCGTCCACCGTAGCATTCAGCGCAAGGATGATTTCATGCACCTGCGCATCATGCGCGCGCGCCACCAGCGCATCGATGGTGAGATCCTGCGGGCCGACACCGTCGAGCGGCGACAATGTCGCGCCGAGCACGTGATAGCGGCCCTGTGTCGCATTGGCCCGCTCCAGCGCCCAAAGGTCGGCGACATCAGCGACGACGACGATGATGGAGGGATCGCGCTTCGGATCGGTGCAGACCGTGCAGGGATTTTGCGTGTCGATGTTGCCGCAAGTCTTGCAGACCTGGACCTTGTCGAGCGCAACCTGCAAGGCGCCCGACAGCGGCATCATCAGCGCTTCGCGCTTCTTGATCAGATGCAGCGCCGCGCGCCGCGCGGAGCGCGGACCGAGGCCCGGCAGCCGTGCGAGAAGCTGGACCAGCCGCTCGATTTCAGGACCTGCGACCGCGCCCATGTTACTGGCCGAACAACCCCGGTGGCAGGCCGAGCCCGCCGGTGAGCGACTGCATCTTCTCCTGCATCGCCGCCTCGGCCTTGCGGCGGGCCTCGCCAAAGGCAGTGACGAGCAGGTCTTCCAGCACTTCGCGCTCTTCCGGCTTCATCAGCGAGGGGTCGATCTTGACGCCCTTGACGTCCATCTTCGCGGTCATGCGCACGGCGACGAGACCGCCGCCGGAAATGCCTTCGACCTCGACATTGCCGAGCTCGTCCTGCATCGCCTGCATCTTGGATTGCAGCTGCGCCGCCTGCTTCATCATGCCGAGAAAATCAGCCATCGGTGCTCGTCCTTGGAAAGATAGGCTCAGAGATCGTCGCCGTCGGAACCGTCGGGCGGATCGTCACTGCCATAGTCAGCGTTAATATTGGATTCCGGCGTCTCGGGGGCAAGCCTGCGGACCTCGACGACCTTCGCACCCGGAAAGCGCGACAGTACCTCCTGCACGCGCGGATCGGCCTCGGCAGTGCGCGCATGCTCCTGTTTGGCGGCCTGGTTCACCGAGCGCAACGTCGCCTGGCCCTGCTCGTTGGAGACGATCACGGTCCAGCGGCGGCCTGTCCACAGCTCGAATTTGCGCGCGAGCTCGGAGATCATGGTCTTGGACGCGTTCGGCTCGAGCGCGACCTCGAGCCGGCCTTCCTCGAAACGGACGAGGCGCATGTCGCCTTCGAGCGCGCCCTTGGTCATGAGGTCGCGCTTCTGCCCGGCGAGCGCGACGAGCTGGGTGAAGCTTGTGATGCGCAGCACGGGCGCGGCGCCTTGCGGGTCGGCTGCGGGCGAAGGCGCGGCCATCTGCGGCCGGGCGCCGCCGCCGAACGAAGACGGCGATGATGTCGGCATGCGAACTGGCGCAGCAGAAGTGACCGGTGCGGCGGAGGCAACAGGCGCGGCCGGCGCACTGCGCCCGGCACTGCCGCCGCTCGCGAGCGGCGAGCCGCCGCCGTTCTGCTCCAGCATTTTGATGGCTTCGTCCGGTGTCGGCAGGTCCGCGACATAGGCGATGCGCACCAACACCATCTCGGCGGCAGCGGCCGGCCGGGTCGCAGCCTGCACCTCGGTGATGCCCTTGAGCAGCATCTGCCACATCCGCGACAGCACGCGCATCGAGATCTTCGAGGCGAAATCGCGTGCGCGCACCCGCTCGGTCTCGCCATAGGCGACGTTGTCGGCGGTGGCCGGAACGATCTTCACGCGAGTGACGAAATTGACGAACTCTGCGAGATCCGAGAGCACGACGATGGGATCGGCACCGACATCGTACTGGTCGCGGAACTCCTTGAAGGCGGCGGCGATGTCGCCGCGCACCAGCGAATCGAAGAGGTCGATGACGCGGGTGCGGTCGGCGAGCCCCAGCATCTGCCTGACCGCATCGGCCTTCACCTGCCCTTCCGCATGCGCGATCGCCTGGTCGAGCAGGGACAGCGAGTCGCGCACGGAACCTTCGGCCGCGCGCGCGATGATGCCGAGCGCCTCGGGCTCGATCTCGACGTTCTCCTTCGCCGCGATGTTGGCGAGGTGCTTCATCAGCACGTCGGCCTCGACGCGGCGCAGGTCGAAACGCTGGCAGCGCGACAGCACCGTCACTGGAACCTTGCGAATCTCGGTGGTCGCGAACACGAATTTGGCGTGCTCCGGCGGTTCCTCCAACGTCTTCAGGAAGGCGTTGAAGGCCGCGGTCGACAGCATGTGGACTTCGTCGATGATGTAGACCTTGTAGCGGGCGCTGGCCGGTGCATAGCGCACGCTGTCATTGATCTGGCGAACGTCGTCGACGCCGGTATGCGAGGCGGCGTCCATCTCCAGCACGTCCATGTGCCGGCTTTCCATGATCGCCTGGCAATGCACGCCCAGCGTCGGCATGTGGATGGTCGGGCCCTTCACCGAGCCGTCCGGCATCTCGTAGTTGAGCGCGCGCGCCAGAATACGCGCGGTGGTGGTCTTGCCGACACCACGGACGCCGGTGAGGATCCAGGCCTGCGGGATGCGCCCGGTTTCGAACGCGTTGGAGACAGTGCGGACCACGGCCTCCTGGCCGATCAGGTCGTCGAAATTGGAGGGGCGGTATTTGCGCGCCAGCACCCGGTAGGGCGTGCCCGGCTGGGCGCCGAGGGCAAAGCCAGCCTGGCTGGCGCTGTCGGAAGTGGGAGGGGCGCCAGCGTCGGTCATCGGTCGATCCGCAATGAAGTCTCTCTCGGCCGGCTTTTGCGGAAAGGAGCGCGCCGGCGGGAAGCCTGCCGGCGCAATTCGCTCGAAAACAGGTAGGAGACTGACGAGCGACCCGATCCGGACCTCGTTAGGGCTGCTTCCTTCCGGACCTGACCCGGTTGGCGAGTGGCTCGTCCAC
>JAEWFG010000157.1 GCA_023388935.1 Pseudomonadota bacterium
CGGCGGCGAAGAGCGAGTTCAAGCACATGGAGTATTTCTACTTCCACAACTGCCTCTATGAAGGCGTGTGGAAGCAGAACAAGCGCCGCTTCACCGATCGCACGCCGACCTGGGACGTGCTGCACAAATATCCGCACGACTACAAGGTCGTGTTCGTCGGCGACGCCTCGATGTCGCCTTACGAGATCATGGTGCCGGGCGGCTCGGTCGAGCATGTCAACGAGGAGCCCGGCTCGGTCTGGCTCGACCGCATCATTCGCACCTATCCGCATTCGGTGTGGTTGAATCCGGTGCAACAGAAGCACTGGGACTATTCGGAATCGACCACCATCATCCGCCGCATTTTTGCGAACCGCATGTTCCCGATCACGATTGAAGGTCTGGAAGGTGCGATGAAGGAATTGACACACTAGCAGCCCGTCATTCCGGGGCGCCCGAAGGGCGAGCCCGGAGTCCATCGAGCCGCTGCGCGTGTAGATGAATGGATTCCGGGCTCGTGCTGCGCACGCCCCGGAATGACAACAAGAGGGAGACGCACCATGCCCCAGACCATCACCCGCGGCGTCAAGGCGCTGCTCGACGAGGCCAATGCCGAGATCGAGACGCTCACCGCCAAGGACGCCATCGAGATCTCCAAGAGCGGCGACGTCGTCATCGTCGACATCCGCGACCCCCGCGAGATCGAGCGCGACGGCCGCATTCCCGGCGCGTTCGCCTGCACCCGCGGCATGCTCGAATTCTGGATCGATCCGCAGAGCCCTTACGCAAAGCCGATCTTCCAGGAAGACAAGAAATTCGTCTTCCACTGCGCCGGCGGGCTGCGTTCCGCGCTCGCTGCCAAGACCGCAAAGGACATGGGCCTGAAGCCCGTCGCCCACATCGCCGGCGGTTACGCGGCCTGGCGTGATGCCGGTGGACCGACGGAGCAGTGGGAGCCGAAGAAGAAGGGGTGAGGGGTGCGCTTCGCTCTCTCATCCGTCATTCCGGGGCGCGCGTAGCGCGAGCCCGGAATCCATTCATCCATCTACACTGCCGCACGATGGATTCCGGGCTCGCGCTACGCACGCCCCGGAATGACAAGGAAAACCTCGCATGACCGACCCCCTCGTCTCCACCGAATGGCTCGCCGCCCACATCAACGACGCCAACGTCAAAATCCTCGACGCCAGCTTCAAGCTGCCGGGCGTGCTGCCGCTGCCGAAGGACGACTATCTCGCCGCGCATCTGCCGGGCGCGGTGTTCTTCGATGTCGATGCGGTGTCGGACCATTCCAACCCGCTGCCGCACATGTTTCCGAGCGCCGAGCAGTTTGGCCGCGATGTCGGCAATCTCGGCATCTCCAACGCCGACACCGTCGTGATCTACGATGCCGGCGGCTGGGTCGCAGCACCGCGCGCGTGGTGGATGTTCCTGTCCTACGGCCATAGCAATGTCCGCATCCTCAATGGCGGGCTGAAGAAGTGGCGCGCCGAGGGGCGACCGGTCGAGGGCGGCGAGGTGAAGCCGAAGCCGGCGACATTCAAGGCGAGCTATGATGCCAAGCGCGTGCGCAGCATGCAGCAATTGGTTGCCAACGTCGAAAGCCGCGCCGAGCAGGTGATCGACGCGCGCGCCGCCGACCGTTTCGAAGGCCGCGCGCCCGAGCCGCGGCCGGGCATCCGCTCCGGCCACATCCCCGGCGCCCGCAACGTGCCCTACAATCTGCTGTTCGATGCCGCGACCGGCACCATGAAGCCGCTCGACGATCTCCGCGCCGCCTTCACCGGCGCCGGCGTCAAGCTCGATGCGCCGATCGTGACGAGCTGCGGCTCGGGCGTCTCCGCCGGTGTGCTGACGCTCGCGCTCTATCGCCTCGGCATCACGGACACCGCGCTCTATGACGGCTCATGGTCGGAATGGGGCCAGGCCAGCGGCCCGCCGGTCGCGACCGGGCCGGCCTGAGCTTACTGGCGCGCTCGCGCCGTCGTTGCGGCCAGCGTGGGCTGCTGCCGCCCGAACGGATCGAAGCTCTGCTGCAGCTGCTGAGGCGGCGGACGCCGGACGATGGGGCGCTGCTTCTTCGCGCGATGTGCAAGGGGCTTGGCCGTCTTGCTCGCGGGCTTGCTGCTGTCGGCCTTGTTGCTGCCAGCCTTATTGCCGTCAGCCTTGTTGTTGTCAGCCTTGTTGCTGTCGGCCTTGGCCTTCGCAGGCGGATCCTTCCAGGCCGTGGTCGCCGGGTCGTTCGGCGCGGTCACCTTGGCTGCGGCGATGCCGATTGCCGGGGAGGCCAGGGCTGGGCTGGGGTCAGCCGGCGCCGGCTCGCTGGCGGTTGCGGCCGCAGCAGGCCCGGCCTCAGGGATCGATGCCGTGGTGTCGGCAGGGGTAAGCGTGTCGGTGGTGGGCGCTGGCGCTGCGGCTTCCGCCGTCGTCTCGGTCTTGATCGGCTCTTCGGTCTTGGCCGGCTCTTCGGCCGTGGCGTCGACCAAAGGTGTCACGACCTCAGGCTTGGCGTCGACCTCGGTAGGCGTGGCGTCGGCCTCGATCGTTGCCGCGGCTACCTGCTCGGGCTCGTTCAGCGGCAAGGCGATGGTCGGTACCCGGTCGCGCAGCGACGGCTCCGGCTGGGAGGCTACAGGCTCGGCCGCCACCTCCGGCTCGGCATGGAGTGCCGCGAGCACCGGCTCGGTCGGTTCGGGAGCCTGCGCAAACACCTGCTCCTGGGGGCCGTTCCGCCAGGAGGCGGTGCTGACATACTGCTGATGGGTCGCCCGCAGCAACGCGGCTGCGCCGAGGCCGAACACCAGGATGGAGGTTGACAGCAGGATCGCGGCAAACAGGAAGCGAAAGCCCGGAAGCATCGAGGGGGTGCGAATTTCCGCCCCGGCGGCGTGGTGGCCAGGGCCCAAGAGCCATCTGAACGCGGTGACGGTACTGTTTGCCGCCTTCGCTACGCGGGATCGGAACTCAAAATCGGCGGCGAATCAGTCTGATTAGACCATATCGCAATGCTCTCGCGTCGTTCCCTTAAATAATTCGCGGGCGAAGACTCCGGCCATCTACGGCCTGGTGCGATGTCCAGGGCGTGATCCAACCGAGCAACTGTGTGCGTCCGCATCACAATTCGCCAATTCGAACGCAAATCGGCCCGTTATGTCTTGAATGTGCCGCTATCTTCGGTCATGTCCCGGTAAGGCCCGGACGGGCCGGGGGACTATACAAGAGCGATGATGATCAAACATTTTCTGACGATATGCGCTGCCGCAACAGTCGCTGCGGCGGGAACCTCGCTCGCACAGGCACAGAGCTATCCGATCCAGCAGACGCCGGGCTATGGCGCCCCGGCCGAGTATCGGCCCGGTGACCGCACGCCGAACTTCGACGCGCTGGACGAGGACGACGACGCGATGCCGCAGAGCTCGGCCGCGCTGCCGCCGCCCGGCCCGGGCGGCCCGATCATGTCACCCGACGATCCGCGCTACGGCCGCCCGGCCGGCGCCCCGGTCTATTCGGCCGCCCCGCCGCAGGGGCCGGTCATGTCGCCGGATGATCCCCGTTATGGCCGTCCCGCAGGTCCGCCGGTCTATTCGGCTGCGCCGCCGCAGGGCCCCGTGATGTCGCCCGACGATCCCCGCTACGGCCGACCTGCCGGCCCGCCGGCGGTGATCTATGCCGACCGTCCGGACCAGGCGCCCGGCAACGACGGCCTGCGCCCGCCCGCGGCGATTGGGGGCCCCGCCGCGACCGGAGCGGTTCAGGCCACGCAGCCGCCTGTCGGTGCCGATGGCCGGCCGATGACGATCGCTTCGCTGCCGCCCGAAGAGCAGCCCGACGCTGCGCCGGCGCAGTTGGCGCCGAACCTGCGCCGCCAGGAAGTCGCGTTCCAGACCAAGGAGCCCGCCGGCACCCTCGTGGTCGATACTCCGAATACCTACCTCTATTACGTGCTCGGCAACGGCCGTGCGATTCGCTACGGCGTCCGCGTCGGCCGTGACGGCTTCACCTGGACCGGTGTGCAGAAGATCACCCGCAAGGCCGAGTGGCCCGATTGGCATCCGCCGACGGAGATGATCGAGCGCCAGCCCTATCTGCCGCGCTTCATGGCCGGCGGCCCCGGCAACCCGCTCGGCGCCCGCGCGATGTATCTCGGTTCGACCGTCTACCGCATCCACGGCACCAACCAGCCCTCGACGATTGGCAAGTTCGTGTCGTCCGGCTGTATCGGCATGCTGAACGAGGACGTCTCCGACCTGTTCGACCGCGTCAAGGTCGGCACCCGCGTGGTGGTGTTGCCAGGCGGCCCGGCGCCGGGAACGGCGACCGCTTCCGCTGCACCGACCACCGGTGCTGCCGCGTCGGCTCCGATCGCCGCCCAGTCCGGTCCGGTCCCCGGCACGCAGCCGACGGTAGTGCCGCCGCTGCCAGCGCCGGTTACCGTGCGTTAAGCGCTGCAGGAAAACTCGGATTACGAAGGGCGTGCCGTCGGCACGCCCTTTTCGTTTCAGGCCAGCTTCCGCGGCAGTTCGCCGCCCTTGGTCCAGGCGTCGATCGCCTCGACCATCTGGCCGTAGTGGATGCGCAAGCCGTCCTCGGTCGCGTAGCCGAGATGCGGCGTCAGCACGAGATTGCCGAGCTTGCGGAAGGGATGGTCGACCGGCAGCGGCTCAACCGAGAACACGTCGATGCCGGCGCCCGCGATCTTCTTCTGCTGCAAGGCCTCCAGCAGCGCCGCCTCATCCACGATCGGCCCGCGCGCGGTGTTGACGAGGAAGGCCGTCGGCTTCATCCGCGCGAGATCCGCAGCGCCGACCAGACCGCGTGAACGCTCGCTTAGCACCACATGGATGGTGACGATGTCGGCCCTGGCAAACAGCTCCTCCTTGGTGGCGTAGCCGACGCCGACCTCCTTGCACTTCTCGGGCGTGAGGTTCGGGCTCCAGGCGATCACGTTCATGCCGAACGCTTTCGCAATGCCGGCCATCTTGCTGCCGAGCTTGCCGAGCCCGACGATGCCGAGCGTCAGGCCCTCGATCTCGACGCCGGCGAAGGTCTGCCAGGGCTCGCCCGCATGCATGCGCGCATTCTCGCGGCCGATGCCGCGTGTCAGCTCCAGGATCAGGCCCATCGCGAGCGGGGCCGTGGGATCACGCGAATATTGTGTGCCGCCGACGGCCACGTTGCGAGCTTTTGCGGCCTCCATGTCGATCGAGGCGTTGCGCATGCCTGAAGTGAGCAGCAGCTTCAGCTTTGGCAGCGCAGCGAACAGACTCTTCGGGAATGCAGTGCGCTCTCGCATCGCGCAGATGATCTCGAAATCGGCGAGCGCGCTCGCCGCAGCCTGTTCCGAGGCGAAGGGATGGCTGAACACGGTGACGTCGACCCGGTCGGACAGTTTCGGCCAGTCGGCGACGTCGAGGGCGAGGTTGAAATAGTCGTCGAGAATTGCACAGCGTAGCCGCGTCATCAGCGTCCATCCAAGGCGAGAGGTGACGGCGCAAGCGGGGGCGCCATCGTCGGAACCGGGCCATGGTTGCGCGCAATCAGAGCCGCGCGCAAGCGCCTCACGCCTTCAAAAATGCGATAGGGGAGAGCTGTTCAGAAGTCGCGAGACTTCAGCCGGAACGGCGCATCCATGCCGTGCTTGGCACGCCAGGCGGGTCCGGGGCCGCGCATGTAGTGCTGCTCGGGGCGGTAGGGATTGAAGGCCATGGCGAAGAAGCGCTTCCAGAAGCCCTTGATCTCGGACACGAGGCCCGGCGCGCTTCCGGCTTCTGCCGGGGCGGCGATGGAATTGGTCTCGATCAGAGCCATGACGCGGCCTCACTGCTTTCCCGTTCCTTCCGGGCGGGTGGCGCTTTATTCAGCGCAACAGCGAGCTTTCGCCTGATTTATTAAAAGATGGTTTCAATTGTCCGGATCGGGGCCGAATGGTGACCGTCCCGTATTCGTTCGTGGTGAACGGACGGAAAACATTGCCCTTTGGGGGCGGGATCGCTACATCGGCGGCAAGCAAATCTCCTCAAATCGAAGGTTTCACGGGACCGATGGCGCGCCAGTTTATCTATTTCATGCAGGGCCTGACCAAGAGCTACCCGACCCGGAAGGTGCTCGATAACATCCATCTGTCGTTCTACCCGGACGCCAAGATCGGTGTGCTCGGCGTCAACGGCTCGGGCAAGTCGACGCTGCTCAAGATCATGGCTGGCCTGGACAAGGAGTATAACGGCGAGGCCTGGGTCGCCGAGGGCGCCCGCGTCGGCTATCTCGAGCAGGAGCCGCAGCTCGATCCGAAGCTCTCGGTCCGCGAAAATGTCATGCAGGGCGTCGCCAAGCAGAAGGCGATCCTCGATCGCTACAACGAGCTCGCGATGAACTACTCCGAGGAAACCGCCGACGAGATGACTAAGCTGCAGGACGAGATCGAGGCCCAGGGCCTCTGGGATCTCGACAGCAAGGTCGACCAGGCCATGGACGCGCTGCGCTGCCCGCCCGACGATGCCGACGTCACGAAGCTATCCGGCGGTGAACGCCGTCGCGTCGCGCTGTGCCGGCTTCTGCTCGATCAGCCCGAGCTCTTGCTGCTCGACGAACCGACCAACCATCTCGATGCGGAATCGGTATCTTGGCTCGAAGGCCATTTGCGCAACTATCCCGGCGCGATCCTGATCGTCACCCACGACCGCTACTTCCTCGACAACGTCACCGGCTGGATCCTCGAGCTCGATCGCGGCCGCGGCATCCCCTACGAGGGCAACTACTCGTCCTGGCTGGTGCAGAAGCAGAAGCGTCTGGAGCAGGAAGGCCGCGAGGACGCCGCGCACCAGAAGACGCTGGCCCGCGAGCAGGAGTGGGTCGCATCCTCGCCGAAGGCACGCCAGGCCAAATCCAAGGCGCGTTATCAGCGCTATGAGGAACTGCTCAAGCAGGCGAGCGAGAAGCAGACCCAGACTGCGCAGATCATCATTCCGGTCGCCGAACGTCTCGGCGCCAATGTGGTCGACTTCGAAGCTCTCAGCAAAGGCTATGGTGATCGCCTTTTGATCGACGATCTCACCTTCAAGCTGCCGCCCGGCGGCATCGTCGGCGTGATCGGCGCCAACGGCGCCGGCAAGACCACGCTTTTCAAGATGATCACCAAGCAGGAGCAGCCGGACAAGGGCACGATCACGGTCGGCGAGACTGTGCATCTCGGCTATGTCGACCAGTCGCGCGACGCGCTCAATGGCAACAAGACCGTGTGGGAGGAGATCTCCGGCGGCAACGAGCTGATCCTGCTCGGCAAGAAGGAAGTGAACTCGCGCGGCTATTGCTCGGCGTTCAACTTCAAGGGCGCCGACCAGCAGAAGAAGGTCGGCGCGCTCTCCGGCGGTGAACGCAACCGCGTGCATCTCGCCAAGATGCTGAAGTCCGGCGCCAATGTGCTGCTGCTTGACGAACCGACCAACGATCTCGACGTCGACACGCTGCGTGCGCTCGAAGAGGCGCTGGAGGATTTCGCCGGCTGCGCCGTCATCATCAGCCATGATCGCTGGTTCCTCGACCGTATCGCGACCCACATCCTGGCCTTAGAAGGCGACAGCCATGTCGAATGGTTCGAAGGCAACTTCCAGGATTACGAGAAGGACAAGATGCGCCGGCTTGGCCAGGACAGCATCATTCCACATCGTGTGAAGTACAAGAAGCTGACGCGGTGATGTCGGCATGATGCGGCGGGCGCTCATCGCTGCGGTGATCATGGTCACTTGCGGCTGGTCGTCCGCCCGTGCCGCCGACTCCGCCTTCACGCAGTTCATCGCCTCGCTCTGGCCGGAGGCGCAGGCCGCCGGCGTGTCGCGCGCGACGTTCGACGAGCAGACGCGCGGGCTGGAGCCGGACTACAAACTACCCGATCTCATCCTGCCCGGGCGGCCTGCAACCGGCGCGCCGTCGCAGGCCGAGTTCGTGCAGGTGCCTGCTGACTACGTCAAGGAAGCTTCGATTGCGCGGCTTGCAGGCGAGGGGCAGCGACTCCTGCAAAAATACAATCCCGCGCTGACGGAGATCGAGAAGCGTTCGGGCGTGCCGGCGACCGTGATGCTCGCAATATGGGGGCGCGAAACCGACTACGGCCGCTACACGCTGCCTTATGATCTCGTCCGCGTGCTGGCGACGCAGGCCTATGTCGGGCGCCGCAAGGACACCTATCGCAACGAGTTTATCCTGTCGCTGAAGATCCTCGGCGAGGGCGTGGTGACGCGCAAGGATATGCGCTCGTCCTGGGCCGGCGCGACCGGGCTCACGCAATTCCTGCCGTCCGAATATTACAAGCACGGCGTGGACTTTGATGGCGACGGTCGCATCGACATCTGGCATTCGGTGCCGGATGCGCTGGCCTCGGCCGCGCAGCAGCTCGTGAACAAGGGCTGGCAGAGCGGCGTGCGCTGGGCTTACGAGGTGCAGGCGCCGGCCAAGGTCGATTGCACCAGCGGCGTACCCGAGGTGACGAAGCCGATTGGCCAGTGGCTGCGCGAGGGCTTCGTGCCGGTGCGTGGCCAGAGGCTGAGTGCCGCAGAACAGGCGCAGCCGGCCTCGTTGCTGCAGCCGGAAGGCATTTATGGTCCGTCGTTCCTGACCACGAAGAACTACTTCGTCATCAAGGAATACAATTTCTCCGACCTCTACGTGCTGTTCGTCGGCCATCTCAGCGACCGCATGACGAGCCAGTTGCCGTTCGCAACGCCGTGGTCGGCCTCGAAGCAATTGCGCACGACGGACGTCGAGACCATGCAGCGCGGTCTCACACGCGTCGGGCTCTACAAGGATAAGATCGACGGCAAAGCCGGCATGCAGACGCGCGCCGCGCTCGGCGCCTATCAGAAGTCGGCAGGCCTGAAGGTTGATTGCTGGCCGAGCGAAGAGGTGCTGCGCTCGATTCAAATGGCGCGCTGAGCCGGCTTGCCAAAAGAAAAAAGCCCGGCCGATGCTCTCGGCCGGGCTTCGATTGCGGCGCGGATGCGCCCCGTGATCAGTTCAGTAGCAAACGCGGACCGGGCGGACAACCCAGCCGTAACCGTCCCAGTAGCGCTGGCGCTGCCAGTAGCAGGGCGGGGGCGGGGGGCCGGGCTCGGCGACGTAAACCGGACCACCATAGGCCGGACGGCTGGCCGCGATGGCGCCGCCGACGATTGCGCCGCCGATCAGGCCGGCAGCGAGGCCGGCGCCGACGCCGTCATGGGCCTGGGCGGACGGCGTAGCGGTCACCAGCGAACCGGCGACCGTCGCAACCGTGAGGGCAGCAACTAAAGTCTTCTTCATGCTCTTGGCTCTCCTGGGAGATGGACGCTCCTTGTTGGGAACGTCCGGGGTTCAAAGGTTCACGCACATTCTAATGGAATTGGCCTTGCAGCTAGGAAGCGCGCAAATGGTCAATCCGCGGTAAACGCGCACGGAGCTGTGACCAGAAAAAGCGGTCTTTTTCAGGCCCCGAGATGAACGGCACATCCGCAGTGAACAGGCTTCTGCCGCCTCAGCCGCAGACTCTGACGCGGCGGGCGCGCCAGGCATAGCCGTCCCAGAAGCGCTGCTTCTGCCAGACACAATTACCGCCGTAATAGTCGTCGGCGACATAACCCGGACCGGGTGCGTAGTAACGGGGCGGGTAGTAACCGGGGCCATAGCCCGGACCATAAGCGTAGTAGCCGGGCCCAGGTCCGTAATAATACGGAGAAGCCAGCGCGCCACCGACAATGGCGCCGCCGATGATCCCGGCGGCCACGCCGGCGGCGACGCCGCGCTGCGCATGGGCCGGTGTTCCGGCCGACAGGGCCAGGGTGGCGGCGGCCGCGACCGCCAGGAGCGATGTCTTCATTGGCTTGACCTTTCAAACTCAGGAGCTCTTTGGGGCTAAGGTTCCACACCTAGTTTGAACGATCAATGAACGGCACCTTTTGCCGGTGCGACCAATTGGTATTGACCGTGGGTCCGCCAAGGAGGCGGAGGCTCTATCTTGATCCAGCGCAACGCTGTATTTTAGAGCCGTTCTAGGCTGGTTCCGGGCCAGTTTGGAATAGCTTCAAATACCGGTTTTTCCTTTTGCATCCGGCCGCCCCCTTAAATATCGATGATGGTGCATCACCGAAGGGCCTGCCACTTCCATGATCGTTTGTTCCTGTAACGTGCTGAGCGATGACGACATCCGCGCCGCGGTCGCCGAGGCCGACGACGCCGTGCGACACGCCAAGCAGGTCTATGGATGTCTCGGCTGTAGCGCCGAATGCGGCCGCTGTGCCCGCACCATCAAGACGATCATCGACGAAGCGCTTGGGCCTTGCGCAAAATCCTGCTGTTCCGGCTGCCCGCATACCCAAACGGTGGCCGCCAACGACGCGACGGCCGGACCCACCTCGTTCGCGCTCGCGGCCTGCTGAGCTTTTCCCGGCTGCGTCCCCGTAGCCGGTTGCCCTCGTTCGCAAACTGACTTAGAAGCGTTCTAAACTCGGTTTAGGGCCGATTTGGACTGCAAAAGCTGGAGTGAACCATGCAGGGCGACGCAAAGGTTATCGACTATCTCAACAAGGCACTGCGTCACGAGCTGACTGCGATCAACCAGTACTGGCTGCACTACCGCTTCCTCGACAATTGGGGCCTCTTGGACATGGCCAAGGTCTGGCGCAAGGAGTCCATCGAGGAGATGGAGCATGCCGACAAGCTCACCGCGCGCATCCTGTTCTTCGACGGTTTCCCGAACATGCAGGTGCTCGATCCCCTGCGCATCGGCCAGAACGTCAAGGAGATCATCGAGTGTGATCTCGCCGCCGAGATGAGCGCGCGGGCGCTCTACCAGGAAGCGGCGACCTACTGCCACGGCGTCAAGGACTACGTCACGCGCGACCTGTTCGAGAAGCTGATGAGTGACGAGGAGCACCACATCGACTTCCTCGAAACCCAGCTCGACCTGATCGGCCGCATCGGCCTCGAACTCTACACCCAGAAGCACGTCGGCGGGCTCGAGGGCGAGGGGCACTAAGCTCCGGCGTCAGCCGTACACTCAACATCAGCCCCACACTTCGCTGTCGTCCCGACCTTTGCCGGGACGACTATTTTGTTAGGGCGCCAGCTACAGCTGCGTCCTGTACCTCGCTTCCACGACATCCTGGCTCTCCGGCTCCCCGAGGCTCGTCTGTTCGTGGATGACCTGGCTGATGCTCGGCATCACCGAGCGCTGCACCTTCTCCGGCGCCCACAGTTTCGAGCGCATCAGCGCCTTGCCGCAGTGGAAATAGACTTCGCTGACGGCGACGTTCAGCACCGCGCGCGGCGGCTTACCGAATTCCTCCATGGACGCGAGCAGTTCCGGATCGGCCGACAGCGTACCGCGGCCGCCGACGCGCAGCGTCTCGTCGATGCCGGGCACGAAGAACAACAGATGCACGAAGCCCGAGCCTTCGACGACGTTCCGAAAACTGTCGATCCGGTTGTTGCCGGAGCGATCGGGCATCAGCAACTGGTCGGGGCCGGCGACGTGGACGAAGCCAATGCTTCCACCGCGCGGCGATGCGTCGACGCTGCCATCAGTGCCCGATGTCGCAAGCACGCAGAACGGCGACATCTCGATGAATTTCTTCGCATGCGTGTCGATCGCGGGACGCGCTTTCGCGATCACGCGCGGGGTCGGCTTCGGATAGATGGCAGCGAGGTCTTCGGCGCAAAAATCGGTCAAGGGTATGCCTCCGCATCAGCTTCGTGTCGAAGTTACTTGATCGTGCTGGATCCAGGCAACGAAATCGGCGTGCCACCTTGTGCTAGGCGGCGTCCGAAATGGCGTGAGCTCCGGCGTTCCTTACATCGTCCGCTGCGGCGCGGTTTGCAGCAATTGCCGGACCTGCTCGCTGTAGAACTTTGCATTGCCGGTGGTGCCGTGCCCGCGCGTCTCGGTGCTTGCCGGGATCAGGTACAGGCGGCCGTTCTTGACCCGCTTCATCGCAGCTTCCGTGACGCCGGTCTCGGGCGGGTTGCGCTCGTCGTCGGCGGAATTGATCAGCAGTAGCGAGGCCTCGATCTGCTCCAGCTTCTCGGCGGCATTGTAGTCATGCGAGGAGTCCCACTGGTAGACGAAGTCGTTGGCATCCGCCGTGATCGGCGTTGCCAGCCGTTCGTCAACGATCTTGTCGGCCTTCGCCGCGGTCGGCGCCTGTTGCTGATAGGCGAGCGTGCCGCCGATGCTGGCGATGCCGTAGGCCGTGATGGCGTATTTCATCATGCGGGGCTGGCCGGTGTAGTTGCCGCCATTGTAGTCGGGATCGTTGCGGATGGTGTCGAGCATGATCCGTCGCATCATCCAGTTGCGTGACGCCATCTCGGTCGGCTGCGAGGCCATCGGCACCAGCGCGTCGATCTCCTTCGGAAACTTCTCGCCCCAAATCCAGGTTTGCATGCCGCCCATCGAGTTGCCGATGACGAGCCGCAGATGCTTGACGCCGAGGCCCTCCTTCACGAGGCGATGCTGCGCCTCGACCATGTCGTCGTAATTGTATTTCGGGAAGCTCGTCTTCATGCCGTCGGACGGCTTGGACGATTTGCCGTGGCCGATCGCGTCGGGGATGATGATGTAATATTTGGACGCGTCGAGGGGTTGCCCCGCGCCGAACATCTCGCCGGCGAAGGCGGGCGACAGCATGCTCGCGCCCGAGCCGCCCGTTCCGTGCAGCACCAGCACGGGCTGGCCGCTGGGCTCACCGACGGTGGTGTAGTGCAGCCGCAGCTCCGGCATGACCTCGCCGGTGTGGAATTTGAAATCCCTGGCGATCCAATCGCCCTGTTTCGGCGCCGGATAGTCGGCGGCCAATACCGATGTCGAGATGGCCGACGCCGAGATCGACAGCAGGACGGCCGACAGCGCCGCGCAAGAAGCCCTCATGTTTCTCTCCCCATGCGGCTCATGGTTGGCGGCCGCGTTGCGCGCGATCTTACCAGTTGTCCTCCACGGATCGAGAGCAGGCCCCCGCTCATCCTGAAAAACATTTCCTCGATGTTGCGCCGCGCAAGTGGAATATTCGAACATCAGCATGGTCCGTTCCGCCTGTGACAGCCCGTTGCATGCGATGTAGGATTTCGGCTTCTCCATTCGTCCTCGGATCGCATCGGGCCTGCCACGGGAGAGACTGCATGTGCCGCAACATCAAGACGCTGTTCAACTTCGAGCCGCCGGCGACGGAGGACGAGATCCACGCCTGCGCGCTCCAGTTCGTGCGCAAGCTGTCCGGATTCAACAAGCCGTCGCAGGCCAATGAGGAGGCCTTCGAGCGTGCGGTGGCGGAGGTGTCGGAGGCCGCGCGCCGGCTCCTGACCTCGCTGCACACCCATGCGCCGGCGCGGGACCGAGAGGTCGAGGCGGAAAAGGCCAGGGAGCGTTCGCGGCTGCGGTTCGGTTAGTCGGTCGCCAGCGCTTGCTCCGTGATCTGGCTCACGGTTGCGACCGTCTCAAAGCGCAATGATGTCTGCCGGGGATTTGACATCCCGGAGCACGACCATGAGCCGCCCCCTACTTCCCCTCAAAGCAGGTGCCGTTGCCTTCACGGTGCTGTGGACCGCCTGGATGATGTGCTGGAGCGGCTCCTTCAGCAGCGCGAACGTCGTCATCCTGGCCCTGTGCGGTGCGGCGGTCGGCTATCTCTGGTATCGCGCCATGCGCTGGCAGTTCGAGCGCATGGGCATGCTGCCGCGCAAGGATGATTCCGCCGGGGCCTCTTGAGACGCACTCGTGTCCCGGACACGGTGCGGCGCGAAGTGCCGCTCCGCAGAGCCGGGACCCAGAAATTGCGCGCGCATCATCTCGTTGACATGGGCCCCGGCTCAGCAGCGCAGCATTGCATGCCGCGCTGCGTCCGGGGCACTGAAGCGACTAGTTCTTGTGGCCGTGCTTCTTCTTTTTCTTCTTTTTCTTGTGATCGTCGCTTTCGCCGTCGTCGCTCTCGTCGTCGATGAACACCTCATCAGCCTCGTGCACCGCGGCCTCGAGCGCCGCACGCTCGGCGGCTTCCTGCTCGCGCTGGCGGCGGCGCTCGTCCCAGGCGTCGAAGAGCTGCTCGAGCCACGGCAGCACCTGCTCGATCGAGGGCAGCTGGCCGGGCGGTCCGGCCTCACCGCGCGGGCCTTGGGGGCCCGCCGGCCCCTGCGGTCCGGCAGGGCCCTGCGCTCCGGCGGCGCCACGCGGACCGGTCTCGCCCTGCTTGCCTTGCGCGCCGGCCTTGCCTAGCGGCCCCGACTTTCCGATCGGCCCCGGCTTGCCCTGAGGGCCTGGCTTACCGCGCTGACCGTCCGGTCCACGCCGGCCCGGATGCCCCTGCGGCCCCGGCCGTCCCGGTTCGCCCTGCCGCCCGCGCGGCCCCTGAGGTCCCTGCCGTTTCTGTTCGTCTGCCAAGCCAATGCTCCCTCTGCCGAAGCAAGCTACTTAGCGGCGTTTGACGACAGCAGCAAATCCGCCCGCGAATTGCACCGGTCTTGATCAACATCAACCGGCGGCACGGGGCGCCGTGTCATTGAATTGCGCACGGCCACGATCTCGCGAAGAGCGACCGATGCGTGCAGGGTGGAAAATCTTTTGCCTGTCGGCGATCATCCTCGCGACCGCGGTCGGCCTCGCCCACCTGCTCGTGCCCGATGTCGTGCCGGTCGGGTACGCCGAGGAGCCGCAGGCCTCATGGGCGATTCTGACGGCCTTCGTATTGCGCGCCATCGCGCTGACCGCGGCCTGGGTCGCGATCATCGCGTTGTCGCTGCTCGCCGGCGCCAAGCTGTATCAGACGTTTCGCCGAGCGGCACCGCGCGCGCAGAATGATCGCGGCATCACGCGCTAGTCGTGATACGCCGGCACCTCGATGCCGGAGGCGGCGTAGATCCTGATCTTGTTGCGCAGCGTCCGCACCGACAGGCCGAGCACGCGCGATGCGCGCGTGCGGTTGCCGTCGTAGCGCGCGAGCGTCTGGAGCACCAGCTCGCGCTCGACCTCGTCGACGGTCGCGCCGATCAGCAGTGGAACGATCTGGTTGGGAGTAAGGAATTGCGCGCCCGGTTCGGACGCAGCGACGTGAACAGTGCTCATCAATACACCTCCCGATCAACGCCCGCTTCCATCATTGGAAGCGATCGAGAACAAACGAACCCCAAGCCGTAGTTCTACGGTGGGCGGGTTTGGTTAATGAAAGGTTAATTTCGGACCCGCGCACCAATTGATCTTGGGAATGCCGCGAAGGCGCCGCGATTGGCACGAGGCGCATGGCGTTGTGGGCATATCTGCCCGCAAGCGGCGCGCCTCGCTCACACCGTCCGGTATCCGCCGTCCACCATCACGATCGTGCCGGTGACATAGGCCGACAGATCCGAGGCGAGGAAGATCGCTGGTCCCACGATGTCCTCGGGCTTGCCGGTGCGCGCCAGCGGGGTGTGGTCGACGAAGGCCTGCACCAGCGCCGGATTGGTGGCTCGCACATTGGCGTTGATGTTGGTCTCGATGAAGCCAGGCCCGATCGCGTTGACGCGGACGCCTTCCTTGCCGAGCTCAGCCGCGAGCGCCTTGGTGAAGCCGAGCACGCCGTGTTTCGAGGTGGTGTAGGCCGCCGAGCTCGGCGTGCGCAGATGCACGAAGGATTGGATCGAGCCGATATTGACGATGCGGCCTTTGCTCGCGCGCAACGGCGCGAGGAACGCCTGCGTCATGTTGAAGACGCCGTTGAGGTTGAGCGAGATGATGTCGTTCCAGTCCTTCGCCACTGTCTCCGTCTCCGCGGTGAAGGCGTTGCGACGGGTAATGCCGGCATTGTTGACGAGGATCGAGACCTGCCCGACCTTGTCGGCCACTTGCTTTGCGAGAGCAAAGCAGTCGTCACGCCTGGTGACGTCGAGCGCAAAACTCTCGGCCTTGCCGCCGGCCTTGCGGATCTCCTGGGCGGCCTCCGCGACCGTGTCGGCGTTCACGTCGAGCAGGACCACTTGGGCGCCCTCGCGGGCGTAGCCTGCCGCGATCGCCCGGCCGATGCCCGAGCCGGCGCCCGTGACGACGGCGATGTGGTTTGCAAGCAACGCCATGACAATTTCCTCCCGGATTCGTTTCGAAGTTTCACGAAAGGCTAACTTGAAATTAAGGGGTCGGAAACGGCGGCCTTGGCATACTGATCTGTATTGCTAAACGTTGCGCGCATGATGGAAC
>JAEWFG010000219.1 GCA_023388935.1 Pseudomonadota bacterium
GCGAACGGCACAGGCTGGAAGGCGCCGTCGAAATGGAAACTCTTGTTGAAGCCGAGATTGAAGTCCTGCCGCGCCTCCGTCTGGCTCGAGAAGGTCGGGAGGTAGCTGAGGCGCGGCGTGATGGCGAAATAGGGCGAGAGGGCCTGATCGTTGGTCGGATCGACATATTGCACCCGGCCGGAGAACGTCAGGCGGTCGATGTCGGCGTCCGAGGTGTTGGAGAAGCGCTTGAACTCCGAACGGGCGCTGACCGAGACGCGGAACGGCAAGTCGCCGAGCGGCGCCGCCGCCGAGAGATTGGCGACCGGGAATGTGCCCCAGCTGGCTGGGCTTCCCGAGCCAAGCTCCAGCGGGTTCGAATCGAAGTTGAGGGGGGCGAGACCGTTGAACCGGATTTGCGGCCTCACGGCCTGCTGCTCGGCGCCGGGCGCGGTCGCGTAGAGGTTGTTGTAGTTGCCGGGCGTCGCCAGGTTGGGCGTGCCGAGGATAGCGTCCGTGCGCGCGTCGTCGGCGTCGAGGCCGGCGTCGCTCCGGTCTCCGACCGCGCTCCGGTCTGCGGCGGCCTGCGCGCGCACGCTCGATGGCGTAGACACGATGGCGAGAAGCGCGATGACCGCTGCGAGCGCCGCCGCGGACCGGACCAAACCGCTCCTGCTCTCCGTTCCTTTCCAATCCGCCGGGTCGGCCATCTAGTCCTCCATGTCGCGCCCGTCTGAACGCGCCCGCTCTTATTGTGCGCGGCCGCGGCCGCGGGCCGCGTCAGTAGTCGACCGCGTCACGGATGATCGGGCAGGTCATGCAGTGTCCGCCGCCGCGTCCGCGGCCGAGCTCGGCGCCGGCGATGGTGATGACCTCGATACCCGCCTTTCTCAGAAGCGTGTTGGCGTAGACGTTGCGGTCGTAGGCGAAAACGACGCCGGGGGAGGCGCAGACGAGATTGGCGCCGCTGTCCCATTGCGTGCGCTCGCGCATGTAGTCGGTGCCGCCGGTCTCGACGACGCGCATCTCCTTGAGACCGAGGGCGTCGCGAACCGTTTCGACCAGGCCGCCGTCCTTTCTCAGATCGAGCGTTCCGGGTTTCGACCCGGGCCGGTAAGAGAAGCACTCGATCTTGTTGACGATGTCGGGATAGATCAGGACGCAGTCCCGATCTGCGAAGGTGAAGACCGTGTCGATATGCATTGCGGCGCGCAGCTTCGGCATGGCACCGATGATCACGCGGTCGGCGCCACCCTTCTCGAACAGGCTCGCTGCCAGTTGGCTGATCGCCTGCCGCGATGTTCGCTCGCTCATGCCGATGAGCACGTTGCGCTTGCCGATTGGCATGACGTCGCCGCCTTCGAGGGTCGCAAGGCCCCAGTCCTTGGTGGGATCGCCCCACCAGACATTGACCTTGCCGGCAAAGCGGGGGTGGAACTTATAGATCGAGGTCGTGAGGATTGTTTCCTCGTGCCGCGCCGGCCAGTAGAGCGGGTTCAGCGTGACGCCGCCATAGATCCAGCAGGTGGTGTCGCGGGTGTAGAGCGTGTTGGGCAAGGGCGGCAGAAGATACTCGTTGACGCCGGCCGCGTCGCGCACCAGCTCCAGGGTCTCGCCGCCGATATGCTGCGGAAATTCCTGCGTCGACAGGCCGCCGATCAGCGTCTCCGCGAGTTCGCGCGGCTTGAGCGCCTCGAGATAGCTGCGGACCTCGTCGACGAGGCCGAGGCCGACCTGATTGGCCGTCACCTGGTTATCCAGGATCCATTTCTTCGCCTCGGGAACTGCAACCGTCTCGGCGAGAAGACTGTGCATTTCCAGCACCTCGACGCCGCGATCGCGCATCTTGGTCATGAAGTCGAAGTGGTCGCGTTTGGCGTTGTCCACCCACAGGACATCATCGAACAGAAGATCGTCGCAGTTGCTGGGGGTCAGGCGCTGGTGCGCGTGTCCGGGCGCGCAAACCATCACCAGACGAAGCTGGCCGACTTCCGAGTGGACACCGAAGGTCGTCGAAGTATCCGTCATCGCATTGAGCTCCTCGTGTTCCTTACGCTCCATATTTGCGGGCCGGTCGCGCTTCCCCGATAGAATCTTCTTTGCCCTTCTGTTCCCTCACGGCGTGATGAGTCCGGTCGCGAGTCCGTAGACGCCGATGGCGGCTGCAATCAGCGTGACGGCGAAGATGCCAAATTCGACCGGGGTGAACAGGCGCGCGTTCTGCTCCCGTCGCGCCCAGACATAGAGGATCGTCCCTGGCGCGAAGAGCACCGTCAACAGCAGTACGTATTTCAGTCCCGCTGCGACGAACATGAAGACTGTGTATATAACCGCGATCCACGCGAAGGCCTGGTCGCGGCCGCGCTCGTCCGGCGCTTTCTCGTAGCCCACTCCGCTTCGAGCCAGAAGCACTCCGTACGCCGCGACGAGCAGATAGGGCAGGAGGGTCGTCACGCTCGTCATGTTGAGCATGAAGTTGAAGGCGTCCCGCGACCAATAGGTCGAGATGATGAACAGCGAGACAACGATGTTCGAGAGCCAAAGCGCAGTGGCGGGAACCTCGTTGCTGTTCTGCGCGGCGAAGAGCCGCGGCATATCCTGCGACTTGCCGGCGGCGAACAGCACTTCCGCGCAAATCAGCGTCCAGGCCAGAAACGCGCCCAATACCGAAATCAGCACGCCGATCGAGATCAGCACCGCACCCCAGTGCCCGACGGCGAGCTCCAAGGCGCCGGCAAGTGACGGGTTCGCCACCCCGGAGATCGCCGCGCGCGGCGCCACGGCATAGGGAAGCAGCGTGATCGCGACCATGAGTCCGGTGACGCCCACGAAGCCGAGAACGGTCGCGGCGCCCACGTCCGAGCGCTTCGTGGCGTAGCGGGAGTAGACGCTCGCACCCTCGATGCCGATGAAGACGAACACCGTGATCAGCATCGTGTCGCGCACCTGCGCCACGAGGCTCTTTTCCGGCATTCCGACGCCGCCGAAGAAATTCTCGGAGAACTGCGAATAGTTGAAGAAAAAGACGAATAGCAGGACCGCCAGGATCAACGGCACGATCTTGGCGACTGTGACGATCGTGTTGACGTATGTGGCCTCCTTGACGCCGCGCAGGATCATGAAATGGAACGCCCAGACGCCGACGAGCGACACGATGATCGCGACGACGCTGGTGCCGTCCCCGAAGATCTGAGGGAAGAATCGGCCGAGCGTCGTGCCGATCAGCACCCAGTAGAAGACGTTGCCCAGCACGCTGCCGATCCAATAACCGAAGGCCGACAGGAAGCCCATGTAATCGCCGAACCCGGCCTTGGCGTACGCGAAGACGCCGTTGTCGATGTCCGGCCGTTTCTCGGCGAGAGCCTGGAACACGCGCGCGAGCATGTACATACCAGTTCCCGCGATCGCCCAGGCGATGAGGGCGCCGAAGGGGCCGGTCGCCGTCGCGAACCGGCCGGGAAGGTTGAAGATCCCAGCCCCGACCATCGAGCCGATGACCATGGCGGTCAGGGCGGAGAGCGGAAGCTTCTGCTCGGTCGTTGAGGAAACTGAAGGTGCAGACGACGCTGTCGAAGACGTCATTTTCCCCTCCTTCATCTCCGTGCCGCGAACGAGCCGGTCAGAGGATTACTCTTGCTGGCACCATCGGCGGCCGGGTCGAAAAAATCCAGTCGACCAATACAAATGGATGTTGGATCCGACAGTCACGACCTGGGGTCCATGCAGCTTCCGGAGCATCGGAATCACCGCATCATTGGCGTTTCGATGCATGAAGGCCGGCACCAGTGTATCCTCAGAGGAGCTATTACACTATGGCACGCGACCGGGCGGCTCGAATTCCTGATAACTGTCGTTACGGAGACGCAGTAGTCAGTGAGACTGACCTGATTGGTATCCAATCGGCGCGCCGCTCGCCACACGCGATCGTCCTGAAGGACCACCAGTTCGCCAGTACGCTTCATTTCGCGGCGACTAACCTAAGATGCAATTCTACGATCTGAACCTGAACAACGGCGTCTGGTATGCGCGAACGGCTTGGAGGGCACGTAGCTGTCAGCGATACTCTTGGCGTCGCGTCCAATATTGGCAGCGTACTTGTCCCAATTGGTAGCCTCACCTTCAGCTTCGGGTGGCATGAACTAGGGTTGCAGATCATCGCGCCGAAACCTAGTCTCGGGCGTTGGTCGCCAACCACACAACCTCTAATAGCCAAACGAAACCAACAGCGGCCAAGGAGGAAACAATGCAATACAGCAATCCAGACCGGCGAACGATTCTGAAAACTATGACGTCATTGGCGGCGGCGTCATCCATGGCAAAAATCACCCTTGGACGCGCGGAGGCCGCCACCGCTTCTGATCCGGCGCTGAGCCCCTCGCTCGGGGATGTCGATCAGGCACTGCGGCAGACCGTCAACGCACGGACCGTGCCGGGCCTCGTCGCCATTGCAGCAAACGACAAGGGCATCGTCTACGAGGGCGCGTTCGGGCCCTCGATCACCGCGGACAGCCTATTCTGGATCGCGTCGATGACTAAGGCGATTACGGGCACCGCCTGCATGCAACTGGTCGAGCAAGGTAAGCTGCAGCTTGATCAGCCGATGGGCAAGCTGCTTCCACAACTGGAGCAACCCAAGGTGCTCGAGGGGTTCGATGCCAGCGGCGCGCCAAAGCTTCGTCCGGCTAAAAGAGCAATCACGCTGCGTCACCTCCTCACTCACACTGCAGGTTTCACCTACAGTATCTGGAGTGACCCGATGACACAGTTTGAGAAGATCACGGGAACTCCTTTCATTGGTGAATGCAAGAATGCCTCCTTCAACGCGCCGCTGATGTTCGATCCCGGCGATCGCTGGGAATACGGCATCAATATCGACTGGGTCGGCAAGGCGGTGGAGGCCGTGAGCGATCAGTCGCTGGAGGTGTATTTCAAGGAGAAAATTTTCGCACCGCTCGGCATGACTGATACAGGGTTCTTGATCAGCTCCTCTCAAAGGGCCCGTGTCGCACCAATGTTCAGCCGAGAAGGCGACGGTTCGCTTAAACCGATGGATTTCGCGATGCCGCAGAGACCGGAATTCTTCATGGGGGGAGGTGCGCTGTTCAGCACGCCACGGAACTACATGGCGTTTCTGCAGATGTTGCTCCACGACGGCACGTTCAATGGCGCGCAGGTGCTGAAGCCCGAAACGGTGGCATTGATGCGGCAGAACCACATCGGCGACCTCAACGTAGTTACATTGAAGACGGTGCACCCAGATCTCTCGAACGACGCGAATCTGTTCCCCGGCATGACCCATAAATGGGGACTGTCGTTTGACATCAACAGCGAACCGGGACCCGCCGGACGCAGCGCGGGTAGTCTTGCCTGGGCCGGGCTGTTCAATACCTATTTCTGGGTTGATCCAAACAAGCGTGTGACCGGCACGATCATGACGCAGCTCCTGCCGTTCGCCGACGATCAGGTCCTGAAACTCTTCGCGAAGTTCGAGAGCGGTCTCTACGCCGCCATCGCCTGACGAAGGATTCGGCGCGCTCGAGGCTGTAGCGGACATCAAACAACATGGCTCGCTGCGGCCTCGATATTTTATTCTGCCGCCAAGCGTCCCTGATCTTGACTGGCCTCGCCCGCCGCTGCCGCCTGCGCCGTGATTTGATTGGCACTTGTGATCAGGGAGGCAGCGGGCTGCACCAACTCCCTTCAGTCCTTTGTCGGCGTCCGCATGCCATTCGAGCTCTCGCGACGCCGCTTTGACGGGCGAGTCGGCTGGTCAGAC
>JAEWFG010000344.1 GCA_023388935.1 Pseudomonadota bacterium
CGGCGCCGCCGAGACCGGCTCGGCCTCGGAAGAGGTGCTGAACTCGGCCAAGACGCTGTCATCCGAAAGCACCCGCCTCCGCGCCGAACTCGATCGCTTCATGGGGAATGTCCGGGCGGCGTAGGGCTCAGACCGCGCTCATTCCCGACCGAACGCTCGCTTCAGCTCCATCTTCGCCCGCTCAAGCCGCGTCCGCTGCGTCTTCGGCAGCGTCTTGCCGGCGCGGTTGATATAGAAGGTTAGCATTGAGAGTGCCGAGCGGTAGGCGCCGGTCTTGCGGCGCGTGCTGTGTTCGGCCGAGCGTTTGAGCGACGCGGCGATCTTCTTTGCGCTGGTCAGCTTGAACACGCCGCGCTTCAGGTCGAGCGCATCGCTCTCTTTCGTTACACGTTGCGACCAGCGCTTCGGCGCCGCGCGTTTTGAACTCGTGCGCGTGGTGCTGCGCCTCGCGCGGGTCTTCCGGCGTGCGGTCTTGCGCGCCGCGCTCTTTCGCGAGTCTGTCGTCTTTCTGATCTGAGCCATGGGTCATCTCCTTGCGGCCCCATCGGAAACGGGCGGTATTGGGCCCTGTTCCCAAGGGAACCTGCTCTTGCCGCGGACGTTGTTGCAGGTGGCAGGCGGAATGCCGCACCCTCATGATCGGATCGATCCCCATCCACACCGTGTGAATCGGGGCTGATCGCATTTGTCAGACGCAACAACGCGATGGATTTGCAGCAGAGCCCGGCGCTGAACTATGGACCCTCAGTCTCGACGGCGGTCGCGACCGACCGCATCGTCGAGACCAGCATTCCCGCACGACTAGATGCGCTGCCGTGGAGCGGTTTTCACACCCGTGTCGTACTGGCGCTCGGCATCACCTGGATCCTCGACGGGCTCGAGGTGACGCTGGCCGGCGCGCTCTCCGGCGCGCTGAAGCAGAGCCCGTCGCTGCAGTTTTCCAATCTCGATCTCGGCGTCGCCAATTCCGCCTATCTGGCCGGCGCGGTGCTGGGCGCGCTCGGCTTCGGCTGGCTTACCGACCGCATTGGCCGCAAGAAACTGTTCTTCATCACGCTCGCGGTTTATCTCACGGCGACCGCCGCGACTGCATTGTCCTGGAACATTGCGAGCTATGCGCTGTTTCGCTTTCTCACCGGCGCCGGTATCGGCGGCGAATACACTGCGATCAATTCGACCATCCAGGAACTGGTGCCGGCGCGCTATCGCGGCTGGACCGATCTCGTCATCAACGGCAGCTTCTGGATCGGTGCTGCGATGGGCGCGGTCGCGGCCATCGTGCTGCTCGATCCAGCCGTGATCGGCCCCGATCTCGGCTGGCGTCTCGCCTATCTCATCGGCGCGACCATCGGCCTCGTCGTGCTGTTGATGCGGATGTGGATTCCCGAGAGCCCCCGTTGGCTCATGATCCACGGTCGTCCCGACCAGGCCCACACCATCGTCGACGACATCGAGCGCTCGGTGATCGGACATGACCAGGATGCTAGCGATGGTCGCTTCGCAAAGATCCGCCTGAAGATGCGCGACCACACACCGATCCGTGAGGTCGTGCACACGCTGTTCTCGGCCTATCGCCAGCGCGCGCTGGTCGGCCTCGTGCTGATGAGCGCGCAGGCCTTCTTCTACAACGCCATCTTCTTCACCTTCGCGCTGGTGCTGACCGACTTCTACGGCATCAGTGCCGAGCACGTCGGCTGGTACCTCTTGCCGTTCGCGGCCGGCAATTTTCTCGGCCCGCTGTTGCTCGGCCGCTTGTTCGATACGCTCGGTCGCCGCACCATGATCATGTTCACCTATGGCGTGTCGGGCCTGCTGCTGGCGCTGTCAGGCTATCTGTTCTCCATCGGCGCGCTCAGCGCGCGAGGACAGACCATCGCCTGGATGGTGATCTTCTTCTTTGCCTCGCCCGCCGCGAGCGCGGCCTATCTCACCGTCAGCGAGACCTTTCCGCTTGAAGTGCGCGCGCTGGCGATCGCGGTGTTCTACGCGGTGGGTACCGGCATCGGCGGGGTGATCGGACCCGCGCTGTTCGGCGCGCTGATCGATACGGGATCACGCACCAGCGTGTTCGCCGGCTATTTGCTGGGGGCATTTCTGATGATCGCGGCTGCGATCGTGGGGGGGCGCTACGCCGTCTCCGCGGAACGTAAATCGCTCGAACAAATCGCGCGGCCGCTCGCCTTTATGGAGTAGACTATGAAACCGGAACTCGCTGAATTGGATCGGAAGCGCACCATGCCCGATGATGAAGCGCCCGAATCGGTGCCTGTGCCGCATGCACTCGTCCCGCATCTCGACGAGACCGCGATCCTGCTCGATATCGACGGTACCCTGCTCGACCTGATGCCGACGCCGCGCGAGGTGTGGGTGCCGCCGGGCCTGTCGAATACGCTCAACCGGCTGACCGAGCGCACCTCCGGCGCGCTCGCGATGGTCAGCGGCCGCTCGCTCAACGACATCGACCTGATCTTCGCGCCTGACATCTTTCGTGCCGTCGCCGGTCACGGTGCGGAGATGCGCCTGTCGGTGAGCAATGAGGCCGACGACGTGCACGCACCGCCAATGGACAAGGAGCTGAAACGGCGGCTGGCTGCGATCGCAAAGCTCAGTCCCGGCATTCTGCTCGAGGACAAGGGCTATTCGCTGGCGTTGCACTACCGCCTCGCGCCGCGCGCGGAGAAGGCGATCTACGAAGCCATTTCGCTGATCCGCGCCGACCTGCCCAATGCGTCGATCGAAGTATTGCCCGGCAAGTTCGTTTTCGAGATCAAGCATTCCGGTTTCACCAAGGCGACCGGCGTGCGCGAATTGATGAAGCATGAGACGTTTAGAGGCCGCCGTCCGATCTTCATCGGCGACGACGTCACCGATGAATCCGTATTCGCGATCATGCCCGACATGAACGGACTAGCCTTCTCGGTCGGCCGCCGCGCCATCGGCGTGAGTGGTCACTTCGATGCGCCGAGCGACGTGCGCACGTTCCTTGCGCGCCTGCTTGACGACACAAGGTTAGAATAAGGCATCGCCACCGCAGAGTCACATTGTCGCACCCGCAGTTCCATTCGGCGCGTCATTTTTGCCGCCCGAAACCGCCGCCCAAACTCTCTTTCTGCAACGAAATCGCCGGGTTCCGCGAAGGAAAACTGGTTCCAACGCGCATGCCTGATTTTGGTTTCAATCCGCACAAATGATGACAGGAACCATATTGATGAACGGCAGTTAAACGGGGTGGAATAGGAGGGGACGATCTGTGAACTTAGTTGTCGTTTCGAATCGTGTTGCGCGCGGTAAACCCAACGAGCCCATGACGGGCGGCCTCGCGGCTGCGCTGCTGCCCGTGGTCGAACATTCGGGTGCTATCTGGGTCGGCTCCTCCGGCCGCGTTCGCCACGGCCATCAGAAGGAGCCGTTCGCCGAGATCGAGGCGCTCGGGTCGGGCGCGATTGCGACGCTGGATCTGCCGGCGGCGCATTACGGCGGTTACTACGAAGGCTTTGCCAATTCGGCGCTGTGGCCGGCACTGCATTCGCGCAGCGATCTGATCCGCGTCTCGCGAGACGACTATGTCAGCTATCGCGAGGTCAACGCCTTCATGGCGCGCGCCCTGATGCGTTTCCGCAAGCCGCAAACCGCGTTCTGGGTGCAGGATTATCATTTTCTCGCGCTCGGCGCGGAACTGCGCGACCTCGGCGTCGACGATCCGATCGGGTTTTTCCTGCATACGCCGTGGCCGGTCGCCGCAGTGATGCAGGGCGTACCCAATCATCGCGAGCTGATCACGGCGATGCTCGCCTACCATCTGCTTGGCTTCCAGACCGAGGAGGACTGCCAGAATTTCCTCAGCTATGTCGGCGGCGAGCTTGGTCTCACCGTCGAGGACGGCGTTGCGATCTCGCAGCATGGCCGCACGCGCTGTGAGGTCTTTCCGATCGGCATCGACGCGGAGAAGTTTGCGCAATATGCAGCGAAGTCGGCCTCGCATCCCGACGTGTCGCGGCTGCGCCGCAGCCTCCATGGCGAGCGGCTCGCGATCGGCGTCGACCGGCTCGACTATTCCAAGGGTCTCGTCAATCGCATCAGTGCGTTCGACCGGCTCTGGACCGACCAGCCGCAGTTTGCGCGCAACGTGTCGTTGCTCCAGATCGCCAACCCCTCGCGCGGCGGTATCGAGGCCTACGGCAATCTCCAGAACGAGGTCGCGCGCCTCGTGACCGACGTCAACGGCCGTCACGGTGAGGTCGACTGGACGCCTATCCGCTATCTCAACAAAGGCTTCAGCCAGACGGTGCTGGCGGGCCTCTACCGCACTGCGCAGGTCGGTGTGGTGACGCCGTTGCATGACGGTATGAATCTCGTTGCCAAGGAATATGTCGCAGCACAAAATCCGGCCGATCCCGGCGTGCTGGTGCTGTCGAAATTTGCGGGCGCGGCCAACGAACTCGACACCGCGCTGCTCGTCAATCCGCACGACATCGACGGCATGGCGCGCGCGATCGCGGTCGCGGCCGCAATGCCGCTCACCGAGCGCAAGATGCGCTGGGACGCAATGATGAAGAAGCTGCGCGGCCATACCATCCAGCAATGGTCCTCCGACTTCGTCGCTGAGCTTGAAAAGTGCCGGACCAAAAAATCCGCTGTCGCTCCGCTGGCCGTCCAGCCGCCGCAGGCGCTGCGATGGCTGAAGTCGGCGATCTCTGGTGTGCGGTTGATTTAGCCCTTCTCCTTCTCCCCGTTCTAACGGGGAGAGGGGACCTCAATAACAATAGGACACGCTATCGAGGCGCGCGAATTGCCGCTTGTTTGGCTGACGCGGCGTCGAGCGCGAGCGCGTGCTGTCCGGCCGGATGATGGCTTCGCCGGAAAGCTCACCGCGCCGCCCGTCGTTGCAGGTCACGTCGACGGCTTGCCGGGTGCAGACCTGCGCCAGAGCCGGCACGGCCAAGGCGGAGCCGAGGTCCGAAATCGGGCCCAGCGCGGCGATGGTCGGCGGATGGTCATGGCGTCTCCGGGCGTGCTTGGCATGCTCAAGTGAATCGTCGCGACAAATCCGCTGTCGGCTCGGCCATCGGCCCGTTCTGAGGCGCTGACCAGCGCCGGATATTCTCCTTAAAATACAATATCTTATGGAAAATTCACCCGATTCTCCCGCAGTCTCTTGCAAAATCACCGGCGCCCCTTCAAGAGAGGGCGCTCCGGAGAGATGGCCGAGTGGCTTAAGGCGCACGCTTGGAAAGCGTGTGTGCGGGAAACCGTACCGTGGGTTCGAATCCCACTCTCTCCGCCATCGGCCCTGCTAAGCGCCTGAAACTCCGCATTTACCTACAAAATAAGGCTTTCCGAAAAGTCCCGGTGGTACACAGGAGTGGTCACCGGTGAGACTTGTCGTGATCGGCCCTTGGAAGAATCCGCGTTCGAAGGTCTATTGGTTCAGACGTCGCGTTCCGGCGAAGTATCGCGCGTTCGGAATGCCCGCCGAGATCAAGTTCAGTCTCGGCACCACCGACCTGGAAGAGGCCAAGATCCTTTGCCAGGAAGAAAACCTGAAGCTCGAGCGGCAGTGGCGCGCGAACCTGGTGGGCGAGCAGCCGACGCAGCTCACGCACCTGCAGATCACCGCGCTCGCCGGCGAATTCTACAAGGAAACGGTGGCGGCCCGCCGCGATGAGCCCGGTCCTCCGGCGGAGATCGAACGGTCGTTGAGGGTGCACGCGAAGCGCAAACGGCCCCCGATCGGTCCGCTCGATCCGCACTTGTACGTGACGTTCGGACCCGAGGTGCGGGCGTTCCTGCAGCGGAAAGGAATCCATCTCGTCGGCGACAGGCTCCATTCTTTCATCCGCTCCTATGTCGAGGCCAAAGAACTCGCCGGCCAGGAGCTCTTGCTGAACGCGAACAAGGACTACACGCCCAACGCCAAGGTCGCCGCGCGCTTCCCGGAGTACAAGCCGCCCAATCCCGCGAAGAAGTTCGACGTGCTATGGGACGAGTTCGTCGCTGCGAAGGACCTCGCGGCGTCGACGCGAAAGAAGTGGGAGCCATACTTCCGCCAACTGATCAAACGCATCGGCACCGACGACATGAGCCGCGTGACCGAACAGCATCTGCTGGATTGGCGCGACGCGCTGCTGGCATCGAAGGCGTCGCGGCGGAACGTCAAATTCGGTTATATCGCCGCCGCCCGCGCCTTCTTCCGGTGGGCCAAGAACGAGAAGAAGCTTCCGACCAATCCCGGCGCCGAAGTCTTCGTCACCATTTCCGAGAAAAAGAAAACGAAGAAGGTCGGCTTCGACGATCGGGAGGCTCATACCATCCTTGCGGCCGCGCTCGGCCCGCAGAACGAGCGGATGACCGAGGAGAATGCCGCCGCCCGTCGGTGGGTGCCGTGGCTCTGCGCCTACACCGGTGCGCGCGTGAACGAGATCACCCAATTGCGCGCATGCGACGTGATCGAAGAGGAAGGGATCCCGTGCGTTCACATCAGGCCGGAGGCGGGAACGGTGAAGACCGCCGAAGAGCGCACCGTTCCGCTTCATCCGCATCTGCTGAAGATGGGCTTCGTCGAGTGGGCACACCGGAAGAAGGGGGACGCTCCGCTGTTCTACGCAGTCGAGCGGCAGCGGAAGAAGGACCGGAAGAATCCGACCTACACCAGCGTCGGCAACAAGCTCGCCGACTGGGTCCGCAACCGCCTTCAGATCAAGAATCCGAAAGTCGCCCCCAACCATGGGTGGCGCCATCGCTTCAAGGAAATCGGCCTGCAGGTCGACATGAAGGAGCGGGTGCTGGACGCCATCCAGGGGCACGCACCCCGGACCGAAGGCGAGAAGTACGGCAAGGTTAAACCGCCCGCCATGCTGCGGGAAATCCTGAAGCATCCCTGGTACAAGATCAAAGCGCCGACCGCGCCCGTGGACCGTCGGCGGCGCGGCCAGAAGCGGGCCGACGAGGCCGCCGCGCCCTAGGATTCGTCCGCAAGTCGGCAATGAGGCGGCCTTGGACGCCGCTCTGGCGCCGACCTTCCCGAGGGCCATTTTCGGATCCTTTACGGTGGTCGGGACCGAGTTCTTTCAAGGCAGCTTCGTGCCTCGCCCCCCCGATTCCGGCCGCTGCGCGATGCACGCAAGGGGCGAAAAGCAATCGGTCCAAGTGCGATCCGACGGCGCCGCCGGGGACGTGGCCTGGGCAACAGAACCGGGTATTTGTTGAGGCCCGCCAAAGGGTTCCTAATGACTAACTTGTGATCGTCGCGACGAGGGTCGCCGACAACGAAGTCTGCTGGTCGGCTCGCATTTCCCCGGGTGTGATGGCAACCGTCGAGCGGCGACGCAGCGGTTACGAACGGTTCGGGCCAGGGGCAATCTGCTGCCCCCAACCGCCTCGAGCCGGTGTTGATGATCATGAAATACGCCGTAGTTTGAACGGAGGGGAACGTTGCGCCTTGATCGTAGAAAAGGCTCAACGCCCGAAATTCAGGGGGATTCCGCGCACTTTCCGGGACGAAGCGCGACCGCGGCTACGGAGCGGCCACGAACCGATTCGAACGCGCCGGAACCCGCGACCCCGAACCGCCCCGAAGCGGGCGCGGGCAGGATGCGACGTGGGATCGGAGC
>JAEWFG010000298.1 GCA_023388935.1 Pseudomonadota bacterium
ACCAAGCACCATTCTCAATGTCGTCCTGGCGAAAAGTCGGGACGACAGCTCAAGTCTTCGCGCCCACCATCACGTCGATCGCGCCCTTCACGATCGCCTCCAGTTCCTTGCGCGGGACACGCGCGCGCGAGCGGATGGCGATCGAGTGCACCGTGGCCGATGCGATCTGCGACAGCACCGCCGGATCTGCGCTCTCCGGCAACTCGCCCATCTCCTTCGCCCTTCGGAAGCAATTGGCAAAGGCCTTGTCGAGCTCCGACAAGCCATCGAGCACCATTGCGCGAATGTCCGGATCGCTCACCGCCTCAGATGCCGCGGTCACCACCGTGAAGCAACCGCGCGGGCCGGTGTCGCCGGAGAGATAGATGTTCAGCGCGGAAGCGAAGATGCGCTCCAGCCGCCGGCGCACGGGCATCTCCTGGCGAAAGATCTCGACCATCGCCGCGCGCGCTTCCTCGCGGTAGCGCTGATAGCTCTTGATGTAGAGCTCGCGCTTGTCGCCGAACGCGCCATAGAGACTCGGCCGGTTCATGCCGGTGGCTTCGCTGAGATCGTCGAGCGACGTCGCCGCAAAACCTTGCGTGCGGAACAGGTCGAGCGCCTTGCCGAGCGCGACGCCCGGTTCATAGCTGCGCGGCCGGCCGCGGCGTTTGGGCTGCTCCGGCGTGCCGGGAAGATCTTTTCTTTTTTGTACCATTTCGCAAAATAATCGTTGACCGGACCTATATTATGCAACACAGTACATAAATCAATCTGGCCAGGTTGAGCGAGACACAAGAACTTTGCCCAAGGAACTACAGATGGATCTCTATTTCTCGCCGCTCGCCTGTTCGATGGCGACCCGCGTCGCACTGTATGAAGCCGGCGCCGAGGCGAACTACCTCGAAGTCGATCCGCCGACCAAGAAAGTACTCAACGACGGCACCGACTTCCTCGCCGTGAACCCGATCGGTCTCGTGCCGACGCTGCGCACCGACGAGGGTGTGGTGCTGACCGAGAACGCGGCGATCCTGCAATATGTCGCCGACCGCTTCCCGCAATCAGGCCTCGGCGCGACACAGGGCATCGATCGCACACGGCTGCATCAATGGCTCTGCTTCATCGGCACCGAGTTGCACAAGGGCCTGTTCGTCCCCGTGCTCGACCGCAAGGCGCCGCAGGAAGCCAAAGCCTACGTGCTGGAGAGGAACCTGTCGCGGCTCGACTATCTCGACAACTACCTCAAGGGACGCGACTTCCTGCTCGACCATTTCAGCGTGGCGGATGCCTATCTCGTCACGGTCATCAACTGGACCATGGCGACGCCGCCGATCGAGCTCGCCAAATGGCCGAACGTGAAGGCCTATTACGAGCGCCTGCGTCAGCGGCCCTCGATCGCACGCGCGATCGCGGAGGAGTTCGAACTGTACAAGGCCGAGCAGGTGCGGAAGAAGGCGGCGGCTTAAGGCCAAAGCCATATCTGATGTTTCGCATGGCGACGTCATCCCGGCTGGGCCGGGACGGCGTGGTTCTTCTGAGTAATTCAGCTATTTCGGCGCTTGCAGGGCGACTCCGTAGCGGCCGTATATCCGATCGATCGTACCGTCGTTCCGCAGCCGTTCCAGCGCTCGGTCGATCGCTTCGCGCAACGCATCATCCGGGCGGACCATGCCGACAGCGACATTCCAGTTGAGGTTCGTCTCGCTCTCGTCGAGGTCCAATATGCGCACCGCCTTGTCCGGATGCGTCAGATTGAAATAGCCGGCGGCCGTCGGCGTGACCGCCGCCGCGTCGATCTCGTGATTGACCACCGCCTCGAGGCTGTCGACTTCGAATCCGAAGGTCGATGTCGGCACATGACGCTGACTAATAGTCATTGCGGCGAAGGATCCGACCTGGACGCCGACCTTGGTGTGCTCGTCAAGACTCTTGAATGAGGTGAGCTTGCTCGCTTGAGGCACGGCGAGCGCGACACCCGTGCGATAGTAGGGTTTTGAAATCTTCAAGTTGGTTTCGCCTTGCGCCTCGGGATCCGCAATAGCATCCAGGAGAATATCGCAGCCTGCGCTGCGCATCTGGTACTGGGTGATAATCCAGTCGAGCCTCAGCGAGACGCCAAGTTCGCGCGCCAGAGCCTGTCCGAGTTCGACCTGAAAGCCGGGAGGGTCGCCTGCCTTATTGGCGAATGGGAGCGAGTTGGGGTGGGCACACAACCCGATCTCGCCGGACGCGCGAATGGCGTCCAGAGATCGAGCCTGCGCCGACCCCATCAGGCCGATGACAGCAGCGACGGTAAGCGGGAGAATTGTTTTCATTCGTTGTTCCCTGTTGCGGATGGTGCGTCATCCCTCACGCGGTTTCAAAGACCGGATGTATTTGATGATTTCGTCGATCTGGGCATCGCTGAAGGCTGCGCCGAATGCGGGCATCGCGCCTTCCTTGCCGTTCTTGATGCGGTTGCGAATGAAGTCGTCGTCTCGCTGTGTATTCATAAGCTGCGGCCCTCGGCCGGCGGCGCGGCCTCCATCGGAATGACAAAAACCGCAGGTCGAGGCGAACAACTGATCGACATTGAATTCAGCGTTACCGGGCTCGTTGGCCGCCGGCTGTTGTGCGGCGGCGGGTACGGCGCATGTCAAAGACACAGCCAGCGCGATCGGCAGCAATGCCAGCACGTCTTTTAACCTCACAAGCTGCTGTCCTTTTTCATTGAAATGGATGGAGCCCATGTATGCCGGGGAGTGCGGTTCGCGCACTCCCCGGCAGAGAGCCCAGTGCCTATCTCAGGCTGAACACGACCAGCAGACCGTCATCGCGCGGCATGCTCTTGAAGACGCCGCCAAAGGTCGGTGCGTAATCGTCCGATGCCATGCCGCCGAAGCCGGCGGTCATGGCAATGTATTGCTTGCCGTTGACGGCGTAGCTGATGATACCGCCCTGATGGCCGGTGCCGTTGTTGTGATTCCAAAGCTCGGTCCCGCTTTCAGCATCGTAGGCGTGAACGATGCCTCGCGAGTCAGGCACAAACACCAGATTGCCCCCGGTCGACAGAACACTCGCGAGCGGCGGTTCGGGGAAGCGAACCTCCCACTTCTTGGCACCGGTCACAGGGTCGCGCGCGTCAAGATGACCGTAGATCTCGCCGCTCGGAGGCGGCGCAATCTTGAAGTCGGCGCCGATGTTGAGCTGCGCCTGTGGCGCAGTCACCGGCGTCGTCTTCACGATAGTAAGCGTCATGCACCATTCCTGGCCGAGCTTGTAGTAGAGCCCTGTCCTCGGATTGTAGGAGCCGGCGTTCCAGCTGACGCCACCGGAAATGTGCGGGCAGAGCGGCGGCGCCTCGACTTTACCCTCCTTGAAGTCGCGGCGACCGATCAGCTCGCCGGTCTTGGGGTTGATGTCCTTGACGAAATTGCTGTTCTCGGTGATCCGCCAGACATTCTTGACGCCGAGATTGCGATCGTAGACGAAGATGTAGCCGCTCTTGTTGGGATGCACGATAAGCTTCTGGCCGTCGCGATCGAGCATCACGAACTCGCCGACCGCGCTGTCGAAGTCCCAGGCATCGTGCGGCAGCTCCTGATGATAGAATTTCAACTTGCCGGAATCGAGATCAAGACCGATCACCGAGGTGGTGTAGAGATTCTCGCCGGGACGCGCTCCTTGCGTCTTCCAATCGGGACCCGACCAATCGTAGAGCGGCGCCGGGTTGGCGGTGCCCCACAGGACAGTGTTGGTCTCGGAGTCGTAAGTGCCGGGCATCCAGCCGCCGCCCCCGCCGGTGCGCCAGGAATCGCTGCCCCATGTCTTCATGGCATCGTCTGTGCCGGCGACGGTCAGGAACTCCCACTTCTTCTTGCCGGTTGTGGCGTCAACAGCGAATATCGGGCCGCGGCCCGGCCATTCGCCACCCTGCGCGCCGATGATCACCGTGCCCTTGGCATAAAGGGGAGCACCGGTGAAGCCGACGGTCAGCTTTTGGGAGTCGATCAACTTGGTGTCCCAAGCGACCTTTCCCGTTTTCATGTCCAGCGCGATGAGCCGTCCGTCCATCGTGCCGACATAGACTTTACCCT
This sequence comes from Pseudomonadota bacterium, assembly GCA_023388935.1. Lineage (GTDB taxonomy): Bacteria > Pseudomonadota > Alphaproteobacteria > Rhizobiales > Xanthobacteraceae > Bradyrhizobium. Next base: position 4,056 of record JAEWFG010000298.1, read on the forward strand.
CGCCGAGCGCGAGGCCGCGATTGTAGGGCGAGTGGGTCTGGCGCGCGATCAACGCTTCGTCCAGTTCGGGGAAGTAGGACCAGATCACCTCGCCGGTGGCACCGTTGAGTGCAAAAACGCGGCTGTAGGAGCCGGTGTAGTAGAGCACACCATCGGCCACGAGCGGCATCGACTGCAGCCCGCGCGTCGAGCGCCCGGGAATATGGATCCAGGCAACGCCGAGGTTGCCGACATTGTTGGTGTTGATCTGGGCGAGCGGGCTGTAGTGATAAGACTTGTACGAACCGTGATAGGTCAGCCAATCGTTCTGACCGGCAGAGTCGATCCGCGCGGTATCCACGGATTGAGCCAATGCCGCCGACGTCGCAAGTGTCGCAGCGACGAGAACAGGTAAGCCCGAGTTAAGCCATTGCTTCCTCATGTGCACTTCCTCCCGCTTGTGTCGGTTGATTGCGTCTTGCAAGCGCCGGTGCGAGGGCTATTTGCAGTTCAGTACACGTCGATAATTCTCCGTCGGACGTGAGCCGCCAACAGATTTCCCCCTCTTTCGGCGCACATCGCCAAAGGAGCTACGTTCACTGGAGTGGTTGCTGTTGTACTTCTGCTAGCGGGCATAGCGTACGCCGGATCACAGCGAGTGCAAAGGCGGAATACGTGCACGTCGCGAATTTGAAGCGCGAGGGCGAATTGAAACGGCAGTGGCGCTGACCGTTTCGTTTCAATCGACAAATCCGGGACGGAGGCGGGTTAGTTAGCTGCAAAGCACTTCCGGCGTGATTGTGGCGATGCCCGGCCAGATCGTCAGCAGCAGCACGAAGTCGATCATCGTGGCGAGATAGAGCAGCGTATCGAAGGCGATAGAGCCAAGCCGCCACCTCACCCGCCGCGCCCGTAGATCTCCAGGGCATTGTCTGAAGACACTAATCCGCTCTCGATGTCGTCGCGCACGTTCTCCGGCACACGTTCCCGGGGATCACCGATCCCGGCGCCACCAGGCGTCATCACCACCAGACGGTCGTCGGGCGGCACGGTCTGAAAACCCTTGCCGCGCATCTTCTGTCCCGACTTCAGGCCGACATAACCGGCCTCGCCGTTACGCCCGCCGTCGCGGCCACGCGGCGGATGATCGATGCGGTCGAACGCAGCGAGGATATCAAAGGGCGCATTGATGCCGGTGCCGACCTCGATGATCTGGCCGAGGCCGCCGCGCGTGCGCCCTGCCCCGCCGGAATCCGGACGCAGCTCCTTGCGCCAGAAGATCAGCGGCGTCTGCGTCTCCGCGATCTCGACCGGCGTGCCGCGCACGCCGCTGGGATAGGCAGTTGCCGACAATCCGTCCTTGCCGAAGCGTGCGCCGGTGCCGCCATTGCTGGTGACCGCCATCGAGAACCCGTAATTTCCGCCGACGCCCGAGCGGGTCTGTCCGCGCACGTTGAGATTCCACAGGCACGAGGTGCCTTCCGCCGGCACGCGCTCGGGAATGATCTGGCGCAGGCAGCCGAACACGACGTCGGGCAGCATCTGGCCGATGATGTGGCGCGAGGCGACCGGCGCGGGCTTCGGCGCATTGAGGATTGCGCCCGCGGGCGCCGACACCGTCAGTGGCGAGAGCGAGCCGGCATTGTTCGGGATCTGCGACGCGACAACACAACCGAGGCCGAACACGGTATAGGCTGTGGTGTAGGACAAGGGCACATTGATGCCGAACTTCGAGGCGGCCGAGGTGCCGTCGAAATCGACGTGAATGCCTTCATCCGAGATCGTCAGCGTCGCAGCCAGCGTGACCGGCGCGTCATAGCCGTCGACCACCATGGTGTTACGCCAAGTCCCCTTCGGCAACTTCGCGATTTCGGCGAGCACGGCCTCGCGCGAGCGGTCGCAGATGTAATCGCCGAGCTCGTCGAGCGTATCGATACCGAACTCGGTCATCATCTCGACCAGGCGCTCGCGGCCGACGTCGTTGCAGCCGGCCAGCGAATAAGTGTCGCCCTCGGTATCGATCGGCAGCCGCGTGTTGGTGCGGATCATCGCCATCAGCGTCTCATTGACGACGCCCTGGTCGATCAGCTTCAGCATGGGGATGTAGAGCCCCTCCATGAACACGTCGGTGGCGTCGGGTCCGAAGCCGATGCCGCCGATGTCCATCAGGTGACTGGTGCAGGAGAACAGCGCGACGATCTTGCCGTCCTTGAAGCACGGCGTTGTGACGACGAAGTCGTTGAGATGGCCGGTGCCCATCCAGGGATCGTTGGTGATGTAGGCATCGCCCTCCTTCATCGTCTCAAGCGGGAAATGCGCGATGAAGTGCTTGACCGATTCCGCCATCGAATTGACGTGACCGGGCGTTCCGGTCACCGCCTGCGCCAACATCCGGCCCTTGAGGTCGAACACGCCGGCCGAGAGATCGCCGCATTCGCGCACGATCGGACTGAAGGCGGTGCGCAGCAGCACCTGCGCCTGCTCCTCGACCACGGCGATCAGCCGGTGCCACATGATCTGAAGGTCGATCAGGCTCGCGCCGTTTGGCTTGCTCATGATCAGGCCGCCTTTCGTTCCATGACGATGCTGCCGGCACCGTCGATATGGGCGTCAAAATTGGTCGAGACGAAGGTGGATGTTTCGTCCTCTGCGATCACGGCAGGACCCGCGATGGTCGCGCCCGGCGCCATGTCCTCACGGCGATAGAGTGGGATCTCGATCACCTCCGCTGCGCGGCCGTCGAAGAATTTTCGGCTGCCGGAGGCCTTGGCCGCGGGTTTGCGCGCGACGGCCGCGACCGTGGGTGGATTGCGCGCCTCGGTGGTCGCGAGCACCGACCAGCTCAGGATCTCGATAGCGGCACCCGGGATCGGCCGCTCGAACATGGCTGAATAATCCGCCTCGAACGTCTGGCGCAGGCCGGCGAGATCGGCCGCCGTCAGCCGCCGGTTCGGCAGCTCGACCATGATTTCGTGGCCCTGGCCGACATAGCGCATGAAGGCGGCGCGGCGCTCGCGCACCGGCGTACCGGCTGCGCCTGGCTCGACCAGCGCACGCGCTTCGGTCGTCATCTCCTGCAAGAGATCCGAGACCGCCCCGGTGTCGAAATCATCGAGCCGGACGTGACGGCTACGGACCAGCTCATAGGCGATCGGCGCCGCAAGAAATCCGACCGCCGAGCCGACACCGGCATTCGACGGCACGATCACCCGCGAGACGCCGATCTTCTCGGCGACGCGCGCGGCATGCAGCGGCGCAGCGCCACCGAAGGCGATCAGCGTGTGCTGGCCGACAATCTCACCGCGCTCGACCGCGTGCACGCGCGCCGCGCTCGCCATGTTCTCGCACACGACCTCATGCACGGCATAGGCCGCGGTTTGCGCCGACAGACCCAGCGGCTCGCCGACGTCGCGGAGTAGCGCCTGCTTCGAAAGCTCGGGGCTGAGCTTGATCGTGCCGCCCGCAAAGGCGTCGGGATCGATCATGCCGAGGGCCACGTCCGCATCCGTCACCGCCGGACGCTGGCCGCCGCGGCCGTAGCAGGCGGGCCCCGGCTCCGACGAGGCGCTCTCGGGCCCGACGGTGACGCGCTTCATCGCGTCGACATGCGCGATCGAACCGCCGCCGGCGCCGATCTCGACCATCTCGATTACGGGGATGCGCACTGGCAGACCGGAGCCTTTCAGGAAGCGCGCCGCACGATCGACCTCGAACACGCGCGATGTCTCGGGCTGGAATTTCTCGATCAGGCAGATTTTTGCCGTGGTGCCACCCATGTCGAAGGACAGCACCTTGCTCTCGCCGAGGCGCGCCGCGAGCTGCGCCGCGAAGATCGCCCCACCAGCTGGGCCGGATTCGACGAGACGCACCGGAAAACGCCGCGCCGTCTCGATCGAGGTCACTCCGCCGCCGGAGGTGACGAGATAGATGGCGCCGCGGAATTGCTCGACCTGTAAGGCATCAGCCATGCGGGCGAGATAGCCGTCGATCAGCGGCTGCACATAGGCGTTCGCGACGGCAGTCGAGGTCCGCTCGTATTCGCGGATCTCCGGGCACACCGCGGATGATACGGTCACGGAGATGCCGGGCATCGCCTCGGCGAGGATCGCGGCCGCGCGGCGCTCGTGCTCGGGATTGACGTAGGAGTGCAGGAAGGCGATTGCGACGCTCTCGACGTTCAACGCACGCAATTTCGGCGCAAGTGCGCGCACCGCGGCTTCGTCCAGCGGAAGGCGGACGGCGCCGTGGGCGTCGACGCGTTCGGGCACAGTGAAGCGCAGGGATCGCGGCGCCAGCGGCTTCGGCTTGTCGATGCTGAGATCGTACTGGTCGTAGCGGCTCTCGGTGCCGATATCGAGCACGTCGCGAAAGCCCTCGGTCGCGATCAGCGCCGTCTTGGCGCCGCGCCGCTCGATGATGGCGTTGGTCGCCAGCGTGGTGCCGTGAATGAAGACATCGATGTCGCTGATATGCGCACGCGCGTCAGTGAGGATGAGACGCATGCCGTCGAGCACCGCCTGCTCGGGCCGCTGCGGCGTCGTCAACACCTTGCGCGTCTTGCGGGCCTCGCCCACGTCCAGCACGATGTCGGTGAACGTGCCGCCGATATCCACGGCAAGCCGCACCTCGGCTCCCTCAAGCATTCGAAAACTCTCCGTGCTGATCCTCAAACCGGGTCGAAACCGCAGCAATTTTCATACCAGCGGTCACGCAAATGGTGAAGCCGCCGGGGCCGGTTTTGCGTGCCACCTATGCGAGAGAAGAGTGCGGGGGGCGCCCCGCGCTCAGAGCAGAAATGCCAGCGCCGCCTCACAGCGCTCCTCGATCTTGAGCGTCAGGAGATCGTCGGCGCGGGTGCGTCCGAGATTGACCGCCGCGATCGGAATCTGCCGACGCGCCGCGGCCTGCACGAAGCGGAAGCCGGAATAGACCATCAGCGAGGAGCCGACGATCAGCATGGCGTCGGCCTGCTCGAGATGATCCTGCGCAGTGGCGACGATGTCGCGGGGAACGTTCTCTCCGAAAAACACTACGTCGGGCTTGAGAACGCCGCCGCAGGCCTCGCAGGCCGGCACCCTGAACGACGAGAAATCCGCGCGCTCCAGATCGGCGTCGCCATCGGGCGCATCCGCCGCGTCGAGAGTTAGCCATTCTGCGTTGGCGCGGCCAAGCGCGTCCTGGAATTCGCTGCGCGACGTCTTGGCGTCGCAGCCCATGCAGCGGACCAGATCGAGCCGGCCGTGCAGATCGATCACCTGCCGGTGGCCGGCGGATTGATGCAGCCGGTCGACATTCTGGGTCAGCAGCATTCCGCACCGCCCGTCCGCCTCGAGGCGGGCCAGCGCATGATGTGCATCGTTCGGGCGGGCCTGGCCGAACCGTCGCCAGCCGATCAGGCTGCGCGCCCAGTAGCGCTGGCGCGTATGCTCTTCCGACATGAAGGCCTGGAAATTGACCGGCTGGGTTCGCTTCCAGTTGCCGTGGCTGTCGCGATAGTCGGGAATGCCCGAATTGGTGCTGCAGCCGGCACCGGTCAGCACGAACAGGCGCTCGTGCCGGTCAACGAAATCCTGGAGCGGATGGTCTGCCATGGGTGCAGATGTAGTTCGCGCCGCCGCGTTTTGCCAGATCATTCCCGTGCCGGCTGCTCCAGTTGCCGGACGGCACCGCGACGCTAGCTCGCCCAGTTCTCGCGAAATTCGGGGAACAGCGTCAGGCCTCCGCAGGCGTAGATGGTCTGCCCGGTGATGTAGCTGGCGTCATCCGAGGCGAGGAAGGCGAACACGGCAGCGATCTCCTCCGGCGTCCCGACGCGGCCCAGCGGAATGTGGCTGGTGACGACGCCGCGCTTTGCGGGATCGTCGGTCCAGGCCGCGTTGATCGGCGTGTCGATCGCGCCCGGCCCGACCGCATTGACGCGAATGCCACGGCCGGCGAATTCGAGCGCCAGCGTGCGCGTCAGATTGGCCATCCCGCCCTTGCTGATCGAATAAGCGAGATAGCCTGGTTTTGGAATGATCTGGTGTGCGCTCGAGCAGTTGATGATGCTGCCGCCTCCGCCGCGCGCCACGAAATGCGCGAGCGCCTTCTGCGCGCAGAGCACGGCGCCATTCAGATTGACGTCGATGATGCGGCGATAGGTTTCGACGTCGAGCGCCTCGCTCGGTGATTCCTTCTGAAAGCCGGCATTGTTGACGAGACAGTCGAGGCGCTTCCAGCGCGCCAGGATCGTCTCGAACATCGCGGCGATCTCCTGCTCATTGCCGACGTTGGCCTTGACGATGCAATGATCGAGCCGGCCGTGGCCGCGATCGCTCGAAGCTGCCCGAGCGAGCACGAGCGTCTCCTCAGCCCGCTCCGCATTTTCGAAATAGTTGATGGCGACGGTCGCGCCTTCCTGGGCGAGCCGGATGGCGACGGCGCGGCCGATGCCTTGGGAAGCGCCGGTCACCAGCGCATGTTGGCCGACGAGGCGCGAGGGAAACGGAGGTAAGCGATCGGTTTGCGGCATGGATTCTCCTTGGAATGCCTCATCATCGATGGAACAGGGCGTTTTGTTCCATCCATCGACGCATTGCTGGGATTCATTCCCCGCGCTGCGCGATCCGTGAGGTCAGGATCTGATAAAGGATGATGGCACCGAAGGTGGCGGTGCCGATCCCGCCGATCGTGAACGCACCGAATTTGAGCGTGAGGTCGCCGGCCCCCGCGGTCAGCGCCACGGCGACGGTGATCAGGTTCGCCGGATTTGCGAAGTCGACCTTGTTCTCGACCCAGATCCGCCCAGCCATCGCGGCGATCAATCCGAACAGCACGATCGACAGGCCGCCGATGACGGGACCGGGTATCGACAGGATCAGCGCGCCGAATTTCGGCGAGAAGCCGAGCAGGATCGACACCATGGCCGCGAACGCAAACAGCAGGGTCGAATAGACCTTCGTCGCTGCCATGACACCAATGTTCTCGGCATAGGTGGTGACGCCGGTGCCGCCGCCGCAGGCCGCCACGATCGTCGCGAGACTGTCGGCGAAGAGGGCGCGGCCGAGATAGGCATCGAGGCTTCGGCCCGTCATGGCGCCGACGGCCTTGATGTGACCGAGGTTCTCGGCGACGAGGATGATCGCGACCGGCGCGATCAGGAAGATCGCATCGGCCTGGAAGGTCGGCGTGGTGAAGCCCGGCAGGCCGATCCAGGGCGCAGCCGCAAGCTGGGTGAAGTCGATCGGCTTGCCGAAGCCGAGGCCGTTCGCGAACAGAAAGTACAAAAGATATCCGCCGATCGCGCCGAGAATGATCGGCAGCCGGCGCCACAGGCCCGGAGCGGCAACGGCGACCACGCCAATGATCAGAACGGTCGCGAGCCCGATCCAGGTGTCGAACGCGCCGGCGCTCACCGCCTTGACCGCCACGGGCGCGAGGTTTAGGCCGATCGCGGCGACCACAGCGCCAGTGACGGCCGGCGGCATCAGCCGCTCGACCCAGCCGACGCCCGCCCACATCACGATCAGCGCGATCACGCCATAGAGCACGCCGGCCCCGATGATGCCGCCGAGTGCGACGGAGATGTTCGGGTTCGGCCCATGGCCGGCATAGCCGGTGGCGGCGATGACGACGGCGATGAACGCGAAGCTCGAGCCGAGATAGCTCGGCACGCGCCCCGCGACGATGACGAAGAAGATCAGCGTGCCGATGCCGGAGAACAGGACCGCAACATTGGGATCGAACCCCATCAGCAGCGGCGCGATGATCGTTGAGCCCGACATTGCGACGCAGTGCTGGAGACCGGAGACGATGGTCTGGCCCCACGACAGCCGCTCCTCCGGCATGATCACGCCCGAGGTCTTGAGTTTCCAACGCGGAAAATAGCTCTGCGCTTGCTCGTCCGAGCCGGTTGCGATCGTCATGTTCCCCCCGTTGCGGTGCAGCGATCAATGTTCGTGCGATCCGACAAAAATGTGATTGTCGCTTCTCCGGCGGCCATCACATGATGCAAATCCTGCAAGATCAATGTGTTCCGGGGCGCACAATATGACACAAGTCGCGATCCAGCCAGCGATCCATCGCCGGCATCAACCCTGGTACAAGGTTCTCTACATCCAGGTGCTGATCGCGATCGCGCTCGGGGTGCTCATCGGCTACTTCTATCCCGATCTCGGCAAGGCCTTGAAGCCGCTCGGCGACGGCTTCATCGCGTTGATCAAGATGATGATCGCACCAGTGATCTTCTGCACCGTGGTGCACGGCATTTCCTCGATGGGCGACCTCAAGCGCGTCGGCCGGGTCGGGCTGAAGTCGCTGATCTATTTCGAAACGGTCTCGACCGTCGCGCTCGCGGTCGGCCTGCTGGTCGGCAGGACCCTTCAGCCCGGATCCGGCTTCAACATCGATCCGGCTACGATCGATCCGAAGTCGGTGGCGACCTACGTCACCAAGGCCAAGGAGGAGGGCATCGTCGCGCACCTGATGGCGATCATTCCCGACAGCTATTTGGGCGCGATCGCACGCGGTGACCTGTTGCAGGTGCTGCTGATCTCGATCCTCTCCGGCTTCGCCATCGCCTTCCTCGGCAAGGCCGGCGAGCCGATCGCGGACGCGATCGACAAGGCTGCGAAGATGTTCTTCGGCATCATCCGCATCATCGTGCGCGTCGCGCCGATCGGCGCTCTCGGTGCGATGGCCTTCACCGTCGGCGCCTACGGCCTCGGCTCGCTGCTGAACCTCGCAGCCCTGATCGGCACGTTCTATCTCACCAGCATCCTGTTCGTGCTGATCGTGCTGGGTTCGATCGCCCGGATTGCCGGCTTCTCGATCCTGCGCTTCATCGCCTACATCAAGGACGAGCTGCTGATCGTGCTCGGCACCTCGTCGTCGGAGACGGTGTTGCCGCAGATGATCCAGAAGATGGAGCATCTCGGCGCCTCACGCTCGGTGGTCGGCCTCGTAATCCCGACCGGCTACAGCTTCAATCTCGACGGCACCAACATCTACATGACGCTGGCGACGCTGTTCCTCGCGCAAGCCACCAACACGCATCTGACCATCTGGCAGGAGCTCGGCATTCTGGGCATCGCCATGATCACCTCGAAGGGAGCCTCGGGCGTGACCGGGGCCGGCTTCATCACGCTTGCGGCCACGCTCTCAATCGTGCCCGACATCCCGATCCAATCGATCGCAATCCTGGTCGGCATCGACAAGTTCATGAGCGAATGCCGCGCACTGACCAATCTGATCGGCAACGGCGTCGCCTGCGTCGTCATCAGCATCTCCGAAGGCGAGCTCGACCGCGACGCGTTACACGAGACGATGGCCCATCCGCTGGAGATCGGCGAAGCGCTGGAGCCCGGCGGCAGCGCGTGAGGCTGCGCAGATCGAAGGCAGGCGCAGCCCGGTTCCTTCGCTAGGGTAAGGCGGGATCAGATGATCCCGCCATTGGCGTGCACCACCTTGGCGGCGAGATCGAGCCGGCACGTGACCCCGATCGCTTGCAAGAACGCCTCATCATGACTGACGACGAGCAGCGCGCCGTCATAGGCGCGCAAGCCCGCTTCGACGGCTTCGATGGACTCGATATCCAGATGATTGGTCGGCTCATCGAGGATCAACAGCGACGGCGGCGACGGCCCGCCCAGCACGCAGGCGAGGCCCGCGCGAAACATTTGCCCGCCGCTCAGGCTCGCGACGATCTGCAAGGCGGTATCGGCGCGAAACATGAACCGGGCCAGCGCGGCATGGCAGGCATTCGCGTCTGCCCCCGGATTGAGCCGCCGGAAATTTTCCAGGATGGAAATCGAGGGATCGAGCAGGCTGACCTTCTGGTCGAACACCGCGAAATCAGGCTTGACCCTTACGATCCCCGAAAGAGGTTGCAGCTCCCCCGCGATCAGCTTCAGCAGCGACGTTTTACCGGAGCCGTTGGGCCCGACCAGCGCGACCCGTTCCGGTCCGACGATGGCGAACGAGAGATTGCGCAAGACCGGCTGCTCTGGCCGATAGCCGGCACTGACTCCGTCGAGCCAGAGCACTTCGCGCCCCGGCGGCAGGTTCGTCGCTGGCAGTTTCACGGAGAACGGCCGAAGAATCTCGATGCGCCGGCGCGCCGTGTCGACGGCCTCGAGCGCCTCCGCGCGCCGCCGCTCGGCGGTTTGCGCATTCTTGCCGCCGGTGTCTTCGCTACGATCCTTGCGCGCGCCGGCTAGGATCCGCGGCATATCTCCCTTCGCACGCTTCTTTCTGCCGCCGCTGTCCCTGCGCGCTTTCCTCTCCGCGGCTTCCTGTGTCTTGCCGTCGATCTCGGACAGGCGCCTCTCGGCATGCGCGAGATCGTGCCTGACGGCCGCAAGCTCGACGGCCTTTTGCGCGCGGTAGCTGCTCCAGTTGCCGCCGTATCGCGTTGCCCCGAGCGAGGTCAGCTCGACGATCGCATCCATGGTTTCAAGAAGACCCCGGTCGTGGCTGACGACGATCGCACCGCCGCGCCAGGCGGCGAGGAGATCGGTCACCGCCTTGCGCCCGTCCTGGTCCAGATTGTTGGTGGGCTCATCCAGCAGCAGGAAGTCGGGCTCGGCGAACACCAGTGCGGCAAGGCGAACGCGTGTCATCTGGCCGCCGGACAGACGGGACAGATCCGTGTCGGGAGAAGGATCGACCCCGAGGCGCGCGAGGGCGGTCTGCAGCCGCGCTTCGAGGGTCCAGTCGATCGCAGCGATGTCCTCCGCGGAGGCCTCGCCCCGCTCCGTGCGGCGAAGCAGCTCCAGCGCTTGCCGCGCACCGAACAGATCGGCCACCGTCGCGTCCGCAAGCGGTTGAACGTCCTGGCGCAGCAGGCCGATGGTCGCGTTGACAAGAATGCGCCCGGACTGTGGAACGTGCTCCCCCGAAATCGACGCAAGCAGCGTGGATTTCCCGATGCCGTTGCGGCCGACGAGACCGGTTCGCTCGGCCGCGAATGTCAGATCGATATTGGAGAGAAGAAGACGGCCGTCAGGCGTGGACAGCGCCAGGTTCGACAGGATGATTGAAGCAGGCATGGAATTCCCCGTGAGCAAGGCAGGTCGGCTTTGCGGTCGAGGGCATGTCCATGGCTGCGAATATCCTGATTGAGATCCCGCTCATAGTCCGGCCGGGAGGCGAGATCAAGGTGCGTTCCGTGGACGCCGGCGGGGCGATCACCGGTGCTTCACGAAGCTGTTGATGGACCCTGCGCAGCGCACGCGCTATGGGGCGAAAAACACATCGTGTCTCAAGCAAGAGGCCATCTCGTGAGCGGCAAGCCAAACAACGCCCTCGCCCAACTGCTTCAGCAAGCCTCTTTGGCGTTGCGGACGAAGCAGCTCGATGTTGCAAGGCAGCTTGCCACCAAGGCCCTGAAATCAAATCGCACTGACCGGAACGCCGTGCTGATCCTGGCCCATGCCCTGATCGGCCAGGAGCGCGCGGACGAGGCGATCGTGCCGCTGGAGCGAGCCGCGCGGCGCGGCGACGATCCGGAAATCGAGACGCTGCTGGGCCACGCGCTGTGCCATGTGCGGCGTGCAAGCGACGGCATCGCGCAACTGCGCCGGACCGCGGCGCGCCGTCCGCCTTATCTGCCCGCCTTCCAGGAGCTGGCGGGCCAGCTCGCGAACGCCGGCGAGCTCGGCGAGGCGATCGGCATCATCGAGGCCGCACTCGTTCTCGCTCCCACCAGCCTCGATCTGCAACTCGACCTGGGACGCCTGTGCGTACGCAACAACGATCGCAGCAAGGCGCGCACTGTCTTGGTCGCAGCGCGCGAGGCCGCGCCGGGACGCACCGATATCCTGACCGAGCTTGCCTGGACACAGCTCCTCGATGGCGCCTATGCGGAGGCCGCCGACACGTACCGTCATGCACTCGGGCTTCGCCCCGACGACGCGCTATCGCGCGCCAATCTCGCGACCTGCCTCTTGGAAATGGGCGAGCGCGACGGCGGTGAGGCCGCGCTGCGTTCCGTGTTTGGCGGACGGCCGCAGATGCTCGGCCGCGCCGCCTTTGCGCTTGCCGCCTCCTCGCACGGCCGCTTCTTCTTCCGTCCGAGCGCAGCCGCGAAGTTCTTGGGGCAGAAGCCCTAGCGGACGGCTACGCCCTGAACTTGCGCCGATATAGGCTCGGCTCACGCTTCAGCGCGGCGCTCAAGGCGTGGACCTTTTGCGTCTCCTCCGTGGTGAAGGCCGAAGTCTGCTGGGTCCAATCCTCGCGCTTGATCGGAATGCACTGCGCGATCGGCGTGCCCTTTGGCAGCACGCCGCGAAAGCTCGTATTGTGCCAGTGCGCTGGAAAGTGAATCCAGACGTCTCTGTAACGATCGCAATCGACCAGGCCGCTCAGCGTCGTGAACGGTAAATCGAAGCGATTGACCGGATGCGTGAAGAACAGCGCGTAGCCTTCCGGGGCTTCGATGGTCCAGAGATTGTGAAACTTGATAACGAAGCGGTCGGCTTCGAACAGCGGCGAGCCGGTGAGCTGACCCTGATCATGAAAACTGATCGGCGAGCGTGGAAAATCGATCTCGCCACCCGGCGGGATATCGTTGTCCCAGGTGATCTCGCCATCCTCGACCCGGAGGTCGCAGATCAGCGGGATCAGAAACCCGCATGTCATCGCATCGATGAAGGGCGGGCAGCGCTTGATCGTCTCGTCGTCCCGCTGATTGAGGGCGCTGAAGGCGGTCGCCGGCATCGCCTTGAACCAGTCGGGCACGCCGAGGTTCGCCGGGACCGGTTGCGGCAGCAGGCCTTCGAGCTCTGCGGGGCAGCGAAATCTGATCGCGAGCTTGTTGTTATTGTTCTGCGAGGACATTGGGCATTCCAGCCGAGTCCTCTATCGATAAAAGGAAACTGCCGCGAGTAGAAGCCCTGCGGCGGGGTCCGGACGATTACATCTTCGTCATCTTTGGATCGGCAGCTCTTCCGCGCCGGTGCCGGCACCGCGAGAGGAGCGAGAGCGCGATCAGTCCTCGAGCGAGATAAACACGCCTCGGATGCCGCCGCCGACCGCGATTGCATCCACGCGTCTGGTCATCCGCGCACCACGGCCTTGATGTCGGCTTCGCTCTGCGGGACGGCGGCGAGTTCGGCAAGCGTGATCGGCTTCACCGGCGCGCGCAGCCGGTAATAGCCGATCTCCTGCGGGGTCTTAGCCCGGGCCTGCGCCATCAGCTCGGTGACGGTGAGGCCGCAGAGCCGGCCCTGGCATGGGCCCATGCCGGTACGGCGATAGGCCTTGAGCTGGTTCGGCCCGGTCGCACCGATCGCGACGGCATCGAGGATGTCCTTGGCCGTGACCTCCTCGCAGCGGCAGACAATCGTGTCGCCCGAGGGAACGCGGAACTGAGGCGCAGGGCGGAACAACGTGTCGAGGAAGACGCGGCCGCGTTCGGCCTTGGCGAGATCGGCGCGGAGCGTCGCCATCGGTGCAAGCTTCGCGGCGGCCGCGGGCGCCAGTGCCTCCACCGCCCCGCGCGCGACAATGCGGCCGCGGACCACAGCCGCATTCGCACCGCCGATCCCGGCACCGTCGCCGGCGATCGCAATGCCGGCAACCGACGAATTGCCGTTCGCATCGAGCACCGGCGACCAGCACAATTGCAACTCGTCCCAGCGATGCTTGATGCCGGCCGCCATCGCCAGATTGACGTTGGGCACGACGCCCTGATGCAGCAGCAGGAGATCGGCGGGGATGGTCTCGCGCTTGCCGCCGGCGACATAGCTCACGCTTGCGAGCTGACCGTCACCGGCAGCAGCAAGCTCGGTAACGCCGGAGACGACCTGCACCTTCGCCCGCACCTCGCGCATCATCGACAGGCCCTTGGCGAAATAGGGCGACGCCAGGAAAGCGAAGGCGTGAGGGAGCGCGGCGAAATAATTGCCGCGCGCCGTGGTGTCGAGGATGCGGTCGATCCGGCCGCCGAGACGCAGGATCTGCGCCGCAAGCAGCCAGAGCAGCGGCCCCTGCCCTGCGATCACCGTGCGACCGTCGGGGACCAGCGCCGAGGACTTCAGCAACGTTTGCGCCGCACCCGCAGTCATCACACCCGGCAACGTCCAGCCGGGAATCGGAAACGGGCGCTCCAACGCACCGGTCGCGAGGATCACACGCTGCGCCTTGATGAAGGCGGAGGCGCCGCCGATCGAGACCGCGATCTCAAGGTTGCGGTCGAGGCTCCAGACCGTGGCACGCTGAATGATTTCGGCATTGCTCACGCGCAGCGCCTGCACGAGATCGGCACCAACCCAATAGTCGGCGCCGAGCTGATTGCGCTCGGTCAGGGGTGTCGAGGCGATGGCGCGAAAGACCTGGCCGCCCGGGCCAATGTTCTCGTCGAGCAGTAACGTCGACAGGCCGGCTTCGGCGGATGTCGCAGCCGCGGCGAGGCCGGCGGGCCCGGCGCCGACCACCACCACGTCATAGGCCTCGCGCTTGGGAGCCACAGTCATTTTCCGATCTCTCGCTTGCCCTTCTGGATCTCGATCTGCATGCCCTCGGCAACCGGCACGAGGCAGCCCTGACGGTTGCCAACACCGTCGATGGTGACGAGACAATCGAAACACACGCCCATCATGCAGTAGGGCAGACGCGGCGCGCCACTGACCGCGGTCGAACGCCGCGCGTCGCGGCCGGAGGCCAATAGCGCAGCGGAGACGGTGTCGCCCTGACGCGCGGTGACAGGCACACCGTCCACAAAGATCTGCACTTGTGGTCGCTTGTCCTGTTCGGATCGCTTGAACATGGAGATGCTTCTTGGCTCCTTCTCAAAATCTCTAATAGCCGCTGTTGTTCGCCGTACCCGCGCCGCCAAAACGGCTGGCCGAGAACGCGCCGACCAGCTCCGGCTCGAGCGCGCCTTGGGCGACCATGCGCGCGATCTCGAAGGCGTGGTTGGAGGCGAGCGTCACACCGGAATGGCAGCAGGCGACGAAGGCGCCGGGATGGGTCTCCGACTGGTCGTAGATCGGAAAGCCGTCCTGCGGCATGACGCGGATGCCGGCCCAGCTCCTGACCACGTTGAGCCGCGCCAGATGCGGGAACATGCGCTGCGCGCGATCGGCCATCACGGCGCTGATCGAGAGCTTGAGCGTGCGGTCGTCGCGTTCGTCCTCCATGCTGTCGCCGATCATCACCGTGCCCTCATCCGTCTGGCGCAGCGTGGTCAGCGGATGCGGCAGAAACGGCATGGTGCGCTCGGTCACCACGATCTGGCCGCGGGTCGGCCCCATCGGCGCGTAGAGGTCGACCATCGGTGCAAGCGTCTGATTGGCATTGCCCGCGGCGAGCACGATCTTGGCGGCGCGAAACTCTCCCTCCGGCGTGGTCAGGCGGAATTCGCCGCCGCTGTTGCTGATCGCCGAGACTGGCCGCTCCGGAAAATAGTCGATGCCGAACGCCTTGAAGCCAGTGTGGAACGCGCGGAAGGTGCGCAGCGAATTGACGTGGCCGTCGAGCGGACAATAGCTGCCGCCAGAGACCTCCGGTCCGATCAGCGGCAGCGACTTCTTCACGTCGGATGCGGAGAGCATCTCCATCTTGTAATCGGCAGCGCCGACCTGATTGTGCATGCGCTTGACGAAATCGGCGCGCTGGCCGAATTCGTCCTCGCCGAGCGCCAGATGAAAACCGCCATTCTGCTGCAGGCTGACGTCGAGGCCGGTCTGCTGCTTCAGCTCCGAAGCGAGCCGGCCCCAGGCTTCCGACGCGCGCACGGTCCAGACCGTGTAGGCCGGCATGCCGAGCCCTTTGCTCTGAACCCAGATCAGCGCGAAATTGGCGCGCGAGGCGCGCTTGGTGATGTCGCCTTCATCGAGCACGGCCACGCTCTTGCCGAGCCGGCCGAGGCCCCAGGCAATGGCCGAGCCGAGCAGTCCGCCACCGACCACGGCGACATCATAGTCCCTGGACATGGGCTCTCCTATCGTCCCGCATCGCCCTTGGCCCGCGAGCGCGCGCCCGTCTCGAAAGCCGGAATCACCTCGTCGCGGATGGTCCCGATCGCTCCGCCGCAGACGATCCTCCAACTCCGATGAATGAAATCACACCCCATACTTCCATCGCCCGATGCATCATGGCAATCTTTACACGCTGAGCCTCGGCGTCGCGATCCTTGATCCCTTCACCGCACAGGAATTCTCCCCCGCGCCGCGCTTGCACGGATGAACCCGATCTCTTACCTCAGAGGCACATGGCACGCATCACCATCATCGAGACGGGACAGGTCCCGCAGAAATATCGCGAGCGCCACGGTTCGTTTCCGGACATGTTCGAGCGCATGGTCCACGCCGAGGAACCGGCGGCCACGTTCGAGATCGTCAGCATCCCGAATGGCGATGCGCTACCCGATCCGCGCAAGCTCGAGGCGATCCTGATCACCGGCGCAGCTGCAGGCGTGTATGACGGACTCGACTGGATCGCGCCGCTGGAAGATTTCGTTCGAACGGCCTATGCGAACAAGACGCCGATGGTCGGCGTCTGCTTCGGCCATCAACTGATCGCGCAGGCGCTCGGTGGCACCGTGCGCAAGTCGGATAATGGTTGGGGCATCGGACGGCACGTCTATCGTGTGTTGGCGGACAATGGCGTCATTGGCGGCGAAGAGGTCGCCATCGCCTGTTCGCATCAGGATCAGGTGATCGAGGCGCCGAACGACGCGCTGACGGTCCTTTCTTCCGACTTCACCCCGCATGCCGGCCTGCTCTACGCCAATGGCACCACCCTGACCGTGCAGCCGCATCCGGAATTCGACGTGGAGTTCGCGCAGGTGTGCTGCGAGCTGCGCGACGGAAAGGCGCCGGATGATGTCGTTGCAACAGCAAGGGAGTCACTGGCGCAGCCGATGGACCACGCGAAGCTGGGCGGGGCGATTACGAGGTTCTTGGCGAAGCGCACGGCGCCGTAATCGACCGTACTCGCCATACGCACCTCTTCCCTTCTCCCCTTGTGGGAGAAGGTGGCGCGAAGCGCCGGATGAGGGGTCTGCGTCCGCGAAGTTACTCCGAGAGATGAGTACGCCGAGAGAGACCCCTCACCCGTCTCGCCGCTGCGCGGCGAGCCACCCTCTCCCACAAGGGGAGAGGGTGCGGCGCGCCCGCCGCTTCACCTCTCAACACAAATCAAAACGGATCGCTTCCGAGCCCCGGCACATCCGCGGGCCGCGGCGCCGGAGCCGGCCAGTGAAACCGGCGGTCCTTCTCCGCGATCGCAATATCGTTGATCGACGCTTCGCGCCGCCTCATCAAGCCGTGCTCGTCGAACTCCCATTGCTCGTTGCCGTAGGAGCGATACCACTGGCCGCTTGCATCATGCCATTCGTACTGGAAACGCACCGCGATGCGGTTGCCGTCGAAGGCCCAGAGGTCCTTGATCAGGCGGTAATCCTGCTCCTTCTCCCATTTTCGGGTGAGGAACGCGACGATGGCCTCTCGGCCCTGGAAGACTTCCGAGCGGTTGCGCCAGCGGCTGTCCTCGGTATAGGCGAGCGCGACGCGCGCCGGGTCGCGCGAATTCCAGGCGTCCTCGGCCATGCGGGCCTTTTGCGCGGCGGTCTCTCGGGTGAAGGGCGGAAGCGGCGGGCGCGACATGATGGCCTCATCGGTTGACGGGAGCGCAAATCTATCGCCGCAGTTGACGGAGTCGATAGGCCATCACCTATCACCCGATCACGAAATCAGATCGGCCTTCATCAGCGCGCGGATCGATTTCGGGATCGGCTGCGCGCGGCCGCCGCTGATGAAGGCGACGCGCACCTCGGCTTTCACCAGCACATCCTCGCCGCGCCGCACCTCCTGCGCCATCATGATGGAGGCGCCCTTCACCGCGATCGGCCAGGTTACGACGTCGAGCACGTCGTCCATCCGCGCGGGCTTGAGGAAATCCAGATGCATCGAGCGCACCACGAAGGCGAAACCGGCATCTTCCGTCGCGGGCTGCTCGAACAGCGCCTGCTGCTCGGCTCCCATCAGCCGCAGATGATTGGTGCGCCCGCGCTCCATGAAGCGGAGATAATTGGCATGATAGACGATGCCGGAAAAATCTGTCTGCGCAATATCGCAACATGGACAGGCGTTGATTTCCCTAGGCAAATGGCAACGCGCGGCTTGATTTGCCCCTACCGCGCGGCCTGGAGGGCGTTTGGTCCCCCTGGAACCATTGCCTCGCGGAGGGCCCTGGGGATGCGTTGGGCCCTCACTGCCGGGACAATTACTACGCCGCACCTTGGCCTCGACTAAAAGGTCGGCCCCTCGCCAGCATTGCTGCAGCAGGGTTATCGATGCCCCCCGCACATCCTGCGGCGCGGTCACGACGTCGAGCACGTCGTCCGTCCATTCACACGCTTCCGATTAGAGCAAAGATGCGATCAGTTCCCGCACGTCGTCCCTGCGATGCACGCCATGGATCAAGCCCCCGTTTTCGGATTGCCGCGTCCTTCCGACCATATGAAGGGTTGCCGAGAACCCTGATGGAATGGGTTCGCATTCTGCTTCGAGAAGACCGAAGCAGGTTAGCAACTCGGTCCCCAATGCCAACGACAAGATAATCTGTGAAGGAACTAACACGCACGCCGCAAGAGCCACGAAAGCGACCCCGCTATATTGCTTTATAGCTACGGGTGGCAAGGCTGCCACGACTGCAACGAAGAACAGAACAACAAGCGTCCGCCACCACGGAACCTCCAACACGGTCGACAAAAAGCTTCCAGTGATTGAGTAGTCCAAATAAAGTATCGAGGAAAGGAGCACCGTAAAAGTCGTCACGAATAGAGCTTTCTCGCGCCCCTCAAAAACGTTTGCCGCCCACGTCTCGACTTGATTTGGTACCTTCACGCAAAGATTCTCAGCAATCAGCGAGAAAAATTGAGATGTGCTGATCGCTAGCGACGCCTCGTCGCCGGGAGCGCGGATCGCGTGAAGACGCACGATTGAGGAATCTGGAGATCGCAGACCCGCCGCCTCATGGTTCACCAAATCGGTTGGCAGATAGCGAACAATCATATTGAGGGCAATCTCCTCCGAGGACGCGCCAAGGCGCCAATTACTCACTCTCCTCCAACTATCAAGCACCACGATAAAGATAGAGAGCAACCACCAAGGCGAGGTGACGAGTTCCCCCACGTACGGAATCTCTTTGAGATTCCAAAACCTCAATGCAAGCGACCATAGCAAGAATAACAGCGGCGCAATGACAAGCGACATGTACGCAAGTCGCACTCTGAAAAACTTACCTATAAGTCGGTAGCTGCGAAGCAAACTTACTGGCTGCGCAAAGGGAGCTGCCATCGCGATGATTGTGAGACGCCCACACTCTGCTTCCGTCAGAGTTTGCGCCGCGATTACCGCGACTG
Source organism: Pseudomonadota bacterium (assembly GCA_023388935.1). GTDB lineage: Bacteria > Pseudomonadota > Alphaproteobacteria > Rhizobiales > Xanthobacteraceae > Bradyrhizobium. Next base: position 23,383 of record JAEWFG010000298.1, read on the forward strand.
AACCCCCGTGGCTGTGTGCAATCACAGTGTGATGGACGTCTGGATTTTGAGATATTGACCTTTTTAACGCCGCGCCCAACGCGACTCCAGCCTGATGCCTTGCCAAAAACGAATTATTGCCGCTCCACAAAAACGGCATCCAAGTAATTTGGTCCCGACCGTCGACAACCGTTTTGAAGAAATCTGAATTTCGAGAGAACCAAAACTTCAAATTCAGCAAACTTGGGTGAACTTCGACCTTCCACTCGTCAGACGTCGCGCGCGCTCTCCTTACTCTCGCTTTCCAAAATATATGACGAAAGAAGCCAGAGGGCCAAGTACCATGTACCGAGAAGATAATCCTGGGTCTCGTGTCGATCAGCTCCATCAGAATACACTCTCATTGATCGCTTAAAGAAGTTCTCCGTCCGAGGGACAACTCAACATAAGACGGCTCGGCCCTATCGATCGACAAATCCGAGCCCTTGAGTTTGTTTTCGCTTATGGTGTTGCTATCTTTCAAGCTTCGCAGTGAAGCCCCCTTCCATCGCATCTCTCAGATACTTTGGTATCGGCTGCGCTTTTCCGCCCGACACAAACGCCACTCGAACGCTCGCTTCGACTAGCACGTCGTCTCCTCGCTTACAGTGCTGGTGTAGCGTTATCGACGCGCCCTTCGCATCCTGCGGAGCTGTGATCACCTCGTCCATGAGCGCAGGCTTAAAATAGTCAATCTTCATCGAGCGAACCACGAAGGCGAAGCCGCGACGGTCGTTTTCGGTGCTGTCAAACAATTCGCGATGATCAGCCCCAAGAAGGCGAAGATAGTTCGTCCCCACCTCTCCATGAAGCGCAGATAGCGATCTGGCTAAACTCTGTCTGCGCAATATCGCAAAATAACAGGTTGATTTCTCCAGGACCTTGGACGACGGCCAAAACGCCGTCCCCTCGGACACAACATACGCTGAAACTTAGGTAGCGGACGTGCCGGTCTTTGATCGTCATCTTCTCCCGCGATTGGTCCGATCAACCCAAGCGCCTGATCATCCACGGTTAGCCGCCCGATGGCCCTGGGCAAGTTTACGCCAAGCCCGCTCATTCGCTCGGTTGTCCCAACCGCGCGGATGGGTGGGACTAGGCACGATTATAGTCGGCTTAAGAAGCCGTTTTCGCTTTCCCATTGGAACACGCACGTCAACGATATGAGTGCAGACCTAAAATCTACTTTTGACGCAATATCAAAGTGTTACTACAACTCGCGCATGTCACCGGAACGATGCGGGGCCGCGCGGGCGGTAAGCCCATCTGGTGGATCTGTGCGAAAATCCGCTTCTAAGCCATACAAGGCCTAGTTCCCCATCTGCGGTTGTGTCACCTTTCGCCTGCACTACGGGCAAAGGGGAAAAACATGGCGATGGAGCTACCGCTCCCTCCGTTCCAGTTGGAATATCAAGGTGGCGATGCTGACAAACACACAGCCGACGCGGTCTACATCGGGCAGTCTATTCAAGGCACAGCTAGACTATACAATTCAATTGTTGCTTGGCACTTCCAAGGGAAGGTGCTGCTGACCTCTTCATTGCAGGACATCCGAGTTCATGTCGGCCCTGTGAAGGAAGGATCACTCTTTTACTTGGTCTACCTGATGATGGTACATGGCAAGTTAGCATTGTACCCGCAGCTATTCTCCGAAATGGCGAAATTGCTGATCCCACCAATGATCAAGGCGTTAATCGCTCGACGATCCGGGCAAAATCAGATCGTAGAGAAACAAGTCGATGCAATGCTTGAAATGTATCGGCGGCACGATGACTTCGCGCGCCAAGTTCACCGGGATCATGTCAAGACCGAGGGCAAACTTCTTCGATTAATCGATCAACTCGTGGAGACTAATAAGCGGCCGCTATCAGATATGGCCGCACCAATAGGTCGAACAGTAAAACAGATCGAGCACTTTAAGAATTTACCTGAACCGATAATTGTGGACGAGCCGACTGCAGAGGCACTCAGAGCACCGGAGGGTGCTGTGGTTGGCGATCTTGAAACGTATTTCGGCACCCTCAAAGCCGTAGATACAACCACCGGTTCTTGCAAGTTCCTGATAGACGACGCCGAGAAGCCCATTCGATGTAAGATAACGGACCCGGCGCTGTCTCTGCCTGAAAATGTCTATACGCATGCACTCGACACTCAGAGGCATATAACAATTACGGCAAAGCCTGTGTCCAAGAATGGGAAAGTTTCAACGCTGTATGTGAGCGATGCAAAACCCAACTAAATGACCCACGGCAACACCCGGCGCATTCGGTATTCACAGTGCACCCCCGCCTACACTTGGCTCATGGCAGCGCGCAATGGTTTCGGAATGCGCTGAGCCTTTCCACCGGAAGCGAACGCGACGCGCACCCTCGCCTCAACGTGACCACGCTTGCATTGTTGCTTCAAGGTAAATTGAAGCCCCTTCACTTCGTCAGAAGCGGACCAGCAGCGGTGCTAGCTGGTCGACGCGGCGGCAACTTTGGGGCGCGATTTCTTTGCTGGTTTCACTGCTGCTGCCGTCGATGTGGGCAGCGGTGGGGCAGCAGCTCTACGTTTGGCGTAGTCGTCCAGTACGGCGTCGACGCGCGTAAGAATGGGATCAAAGCCTGAAAAGTCGATCTTGCCCGCCTGTGGCCGGACTACGCGCTCTGCAAAGATGACCTTGCCGTACTCACCGGGGGCTTCGTGCTCCTTGTCCGGATTGAAGGTCTTGCCGTCAATTTTCGTTGTGAGCAGGGCTGCGTCAAAAAAATCCTCAGGGCAGGACTTATTGTCAGCACCCTTGACCGGCGTTTTTATAAGATAGAGCGGGCCGCCGAGGTAGTAGAACGGCAGGTCGGTCGCGTGATTTATCGTGATGTTGAATTTCTTTCCTTGGAGTAACTTGAAAATGCTGTTCGTGCCATCATCATTGTCGATCAATACGATCACTGGATGTTTCAGGGGCCGGTAGTCGAATTTCGCCAGTTTGTCCCTCCATACTTCAAGGAAGAACTTTAGGTCCCCGGTGCCGCCACGGAGCTGGAGAAGGTCCCTCGATTGTTTCGAGTATCTGAAGAAGTTCACGTTGAGGATGAGATTGCCATTCTTAGTTGAGGCAAGCTTCGGATGCGACGCCGCCAATGCGCGGATCGCGCCTTTTAGATAGACGGAATCCGTTGGGCCCTCGCAGATAATGAGGGGCTTTGGTGGATCGATGAAGTGCTTGAAGAAAACAAGTTGGTAGTAGACGAGGCGTATCGCCGAGGGAGACTTATCGTTGGCTTTTGTCCGTTCGGCGTGAAGCTTGTCCTGCTTTTCTTTGTTCTTCTCGGCAGCTATCGCAATATCAATCTGCCGCTCTCGGATGTGGTAGATGTGATTGAGAATGCCTTCCAGGCGCTGCACGGAATTGTCAGTCACTCCGTCACGCTTGTAGGTCCCGGTGGTAAGAAACGAATGCGTCATCGCGCGTGCCAGTTTGTAATATCGCTGTGACACATTGATCTTTTGATTGACGGTCAAGCCTGTAACAGTCTGGCGCTTGGCACGAACTTGCATCCGGGTCTTGGCGTCATTGATGGTGAAGGCTGCATCTTCGATACGCGATCTTAGTTCGTCGCCGAGAACCCAGCCCTCTCCGACAGCAACCGCCAGCGCAACCGGAAATTCTTTTTGGTTTGTCGAAAACGTAATGTCATCAGCGTAGCGCGTATAAGAACATCTGTTCTTGGCCGCCAAATTGACCAGCCGCATATCAAGGAAGTGCGTCAGCAACTCAGACAGGATGGGTGAACAGGGGCTGCCCTGCGGTAGAATTCCATCGTTGCAAGCGATCTGCGCAATAAGAGTGGCAACCGGTTCAGCCAGCTTAAACTGATTATTTTTCAGGAAGAAGCCGCGTACGCGACCGAAATGTAGGCTTGGGAAAAAATTCTGCAAATCGATATTCAGCACGTAACGGCGCGACGTGTGTGCTTTTGCGTTGGTGATAATCGAGCAACCCTTGCGGAAGGCATGCGAGAGTTTGTTCTTGCGTTCTTCGGACGCTTCGAGCTCGCGAAGGCATTCGTACAGCACACTGGCGAGCCGCTTTTGCAAGCCCTTAAGCATCGGCGTCGGTGCATCGATGCGACGTCCCCGGCCGCCCTTCTTCGCAATTTCGAAGGTTGTATATTTCGCCGTCTTCGGAATTTGATAGACGATGAACGCTAGAGAACTCGGCTTGTACCCGAGGAGCGTTGCGACATCATACCTGGTTTTTGCTGCGCGAAGGGTGTTAAGGGTCGACAACGTATTCACCAGACAAAGAAAGGCTTACAGGCACTCCTACGCGTGCGCATAGGCCCGATCAAACGAGCAGCCTTCGAGGATCGCTCAGGGAGCAGCGCCCCTGACATTGGATCATATATCGCGAAACACGATAACAAATCTGCCTGTAAGCTTGTGACCAAGTGTACCGGCAAACCTAGTCGATACAAGCTGCTAGTAAGTGCGTATCGACAATATCAGTGCATAAGAGAAATTCAGGCCACGGGAGCACAGTCGGCGCGCCGCCGCGATACGGTCAGGATCGTTAGGTCCTTTTCCTCGACGCCGTTGCCTGAGCTCACGATCATGCCATCGACCATCAGGCTCAGATGCAGTCGGGCTTGTTCTCGATCCACGTTCTGAAGTTAAGCGCAAGCGCGCACGTCGACACCACGGCAGCATAAATCGCGATCCAGCCGGTTGCCTCGATGTTCATGGCAAATCCTTCGGCGCGCTACTTGTCGGGAAAGAGAGCACGGTTCCATTGCGGATCGGCCGGGATGCATGACGAGCTGACGTTACTTGCGCCCATGTCCGAACGAAGCTGGGCGCGGGCCGCATCACACTGACTCGGCTGAAGGTAGCGAAGCGGTGGCAAAGCGGTGCACGCCCCGAGAAACGAGCGAACGCACGACACGAGAATAAAGTCGCTGTCGGCCCTTGCCCCCGTCATCGTCGCAGCCAGCACGGCCGCGATCACTATTAGTCTCCTCACCCTATTTCTCCCACCCCGCAGCAACTCAACGAAGAATACAAGTGATGCGGTTCATCCTGCCAGCACTGCCGTTAACATCGCTGTGGAAAGCGGAATGCGCGGAGGTCAGGCCTGCCCTGGGGCCATTGCCTCTCGTAGGGCCCTTGGGATGCGTTGCGCCCTCCCCGCCGAGACAAATGCCACCCGCACCTTGGCCTCCACTAAAAGGTCGGCCCCTCGCCAGCATTGCTGCAGCAGGGTTATCGATGCCCCCCGCACATCCTGCGGCGCGGTTACTATGTCGAGCACGTCATCCATGAAAGCGGGCTTGAGAAAGTCAAGCTGCATCGAGCGCACCACGAAGGCGAATTCGGTTCCGGCCTCTTCAAAGAGGGCTCGCTGATCGGTCCCGAGCAGGCGAAGGTAGTTAGTCCGACCTCGCTCCATAAAGCGCAGGTAGTTGGCGTGATATACGGCCCTGCTAAAATCAGTATCTTCGTAGAAAATGCGCACCAGCATGTGGTGCTTTCCGTCCCGGATTTCGCCGTCTAGGTTCGGCATCGTCACAAAACACTCCCAGGTCCATCAAAGAGCCTCCTCAAGGGTTAGCCTTGTGCGTCGACTATGGGAAGCCTGGACGCGGTTATAGCCGGGGTGGACTGGGTTCTTGATCTTGCGCCAATGATCGCACCGGCCGCCGCGATAGGCCCGTTCGCGGTGCTTTGAAACGAGACCCTCAAGGCCCATCTTGCAGGCCGCGCGGAATAGCTCCGGCCCGATCTCGCCTTGCTCGGAGGGCGCGGATTGGATGCCCTCGGGGTGGCGCACCAGAAGCTGCGCGAGGTTCTGCTTGCGGAGAAACAGCGGCAGCTTGCGATAGTCGTCGCCTTCGCCCGCGAGCATGTCGAACGCGTAGAGCTGGACCTCGTCATTGTACTTGCCCGACTGCAGGGCATCGAAATCGGATATCCCGTCGACGCCCAGGACGACCGCTTCGCCGTCGATCACGAACCGCTCCTGGCGCAGCTTCAGCGCGGTCTCGACAATCCAGGGAAAGCGCTTGGACCAATCCAGGCCGGTCTTGCTCCGGAGGCGCACGATCTTCCCCTCCCGGATCACCATCATCCGGTAGCCGTCGTGTTTGATTTCATGGAGCCAGTCGGGACCAGAAGGAACCTCGTCCGCTTTGACCGGCAGGGCGAATTCCAAACGCCTGCTCATAGAGGCGTATGTATAAAGTCACGTGCGAATTGCGAATCCGGCAGATATGTCCAATTAGCCGCGCGTTAGTTGCGCGCCTGAAATGGTCGCAAACGTCCAGCTCCGGCATGAGCCATTCTGACCATTGTGCCCTACCGCCAAAGTAGCCATTATGGCTTTTTACCTAAAGTAGCAACAAGCAATCCATATCAGCAAAGAGTTGCGGAATTCTCAAAATCTGCCCGATTGGCAAAGCCAGCGCTACTCCTACGACGGAAAACCCGCTAAAGGTCAGATGGGGCGGCGGCAATGACAACCAAAAACCAAAATCCTGAACAGATAGCGCGTGACCAGATTGATTCCAAACTGGTCGAAGCGGGATGGTCTGTCCAGAAGAAGGATGCTCTGGATTTCAATGCCGGACAAGGCATCGCCGTCCGCGAATACCAGACAGACGCAGGCCCTGCCGACTACGTGCTGTTTGTAGACAGGCGTGCTGTCGGTGTCATAGAAGCCAAGCCAACAGACTGGGGCCACAAAATCACGACTGTCGAGGAGCAGTCCGCTGGCTATGCTGCCGCCAAGCTGAAATGGGTAAACAACAGCCAGCCGCTGCCCTTCGTGTACGAAAGCACCGGCGTGATTACCCGTTTCACGGACGGTCGTGATCCCAAGCCGCGCTCGCGCGAGGTCTTCACCTTCCACCGGCCTGAAACAATGGCCGAGTGGCTCTCCAAGCCCAAGTCACTACGCGCGCGGTTGCATGATATTCCGACGTTGAATCCCGCAGGCCTGCGCGACTGCCAGATCACGGCAATCCAGAATCTGGAACATTCCTTTAAGACTGACCGCCCGCGTGCTCTTGTGCAAATGGCGACCGGCTCAGGCAAAACCTTCACGGCCATCACATCCGTCTACCGGCTGCTCAAGCACGCCGACGCGAAGCGCATCCTGTTCCTTGTCGATACCAAGAACCTGGGTGAGCAGGCCGAGCAGGAATTCATGTCCTACCTGCCAAACGACGATAACCGCAAGTTCACCGAACTCTATAACGTGCAGCGCCTCAAGTCGTCTTTTGTCGCCAGGGACAGCCAGGTCTGCATCAGCACGATTCAGCGCATGTATTCGCTGCTCAAGGATGAGCCCCTTGACGAAGCGGCCGAGGAAGCGAACCCCGCCGAACTTCTGGTAAAGGGCAAACAGCCGCTACCTGTCGTCTACAACAAGAAAATTCCGCCCGAATTCTTCGACTTCATCATCATCGATGAGTGCCACCGTTCGATTTACAATCTCTGGCGGCAGGTGATCGAATACTTTGACGCCTATCTCGTTGGGCTCACAGCTACACCAGATAATCGCACCTACGGCTTCTTCCGAAAGAACGTCGTTAGCGAGTACGGTCACGAGCGCGCTGTTACCGACAAAGTCAACGTTGGCAACGAAATCTATATTATCGACACTGAGGTCACGAAGAAGGGCGGCAAAATCAAGGTCGATCAACAGGTCGAAAGGCGTGAGCGTCTTACCCGCCAGAAGCGTTGGGAACGTCAAGACGAAGAGGAGCAGTACGCCGCCACGCAACTCGACCGCGCCGTAGTCAACCCCGACCAGATACGAACGGTCATCCGCACTTTCAGGGACAAACTCCCCGACATCTTTCCTGGACGCAAGGAAGTTCCGAAGACGCTAGTCTTTGCAAAAACCGATAGCCACGCCGACGACATCGTTCAGATCATCCGCGAGGAATTTTCGGAGGGCAACGACTTTTGCAAAAAGATTACCTATCAGGCAACCGAGGACCCGAAATCCGTCCTCGCGCAGTTCCGCAACAACTACAATCCTCGCATTGCGGTGACGGTTGATATGATCGCCACTGGCACAGACGTAAGGCCGCTTGAATGCTTGCTCTTCATGCGCGACGTGAAGAGCCGCAATTATTTCGAGCAAATGAAGGGGCGCGGCACGCGTACCCTGGACGCCGACAGCCTGAAGAAGGTCACCCCCTCCGCGACAACCGCCAAGACCCACTATGTCATCGTCGATGCTGTGGGTGTGACGAAATCGCTCAAGACCGCGAGCCAGCCGCTTATCACCAAGCCGACTGTCCCCCTGAAGGACCTCGCGACTGGCGTTATGATGGGCGCACGCGATGAGGATACCGTCAGTTCACTCGCCGGACGTCTTGCACGACTTAACAACGAACTCGACGAAAAAGATCAGGCTCGCATCAAAGACGCTGCCGGAGGTTCGACCCTAGCAGAGATCGTGCGTGGATTGTTCGATGCGATCGATGCTGACCGGATCGAAGAAGCAGCCACGATTGCGACCGGCGGCGCGGAGCCAACTGATGCTCAGCGCAATCAAGCCCGCGATAAGCTTGTCGGGCAAGCCGCCAACGTCTTCACCGGCCCTCTGATAAACCTTCTCGACGGTATCCGCCGTGAGAAAGAGCAAATAATCGACCACGACAACCTCGACAAGTTAATCGAGGCGGGCTGGAGCGGCGACGCCAAAGAGAATGCCGTGGCGATGGCAAAGGACTTTGTGGCCTATTTGGAAGAACACAAAGACCAGATCGAGGCCTTGACCATCTTCTACACTCAACCGGCGCGCAGATCGACCGTCACGTACGCGATGATCAAGGCGCTACTGGACGCACTCAAGACGGATCGGCCAAAGCTCGCGCCGCTGCGAGTCTGGCGTGCCTATGCCCTCCTCGATGAATATAAGGGCAATGATCCCGTGAATGAGTTGACAGCGCTTGTTGCTCTCATTCGCCGCGCCTGCGGTATTGATGAAAAAATTGCACCCTATGCGGACACAGTACGTCGAAACTTCCAGAGCTGGATTCTAAAGCGTCACAGCGGCGCAGGCGAGAAATTTACGGGCGAGCAGCTCGAATGGTTGCACATGATCCGCGATCACATCACGACCTCGATACACATGGAGCGAGACGACCTCGATATGGCTCCATTTGACGCGAAAGGTGGGCTCGGAAAGATGTATCAACTCTTCGGCGAGAGTATGGACACGGTCATCTCCGAACTCAACGAGGCACTGGCGGCATGAGTGACGAGCGAGACTTGCCGAATAGCTGGGCTATGGCCAAGGTAGGCGAAGTATGCGTAAAGCTTCAGTATGGCTACACCGCGTCCGCAACCAACGAACCTTGCGGACCACGACTACTCAGAATTACTGACATTCAGAACGGACAGGTCCAATGGCCCTCGGTGCCGTACTGCTTAATTGATTCAAGCGAGCTTCAAAAATTTACTCTTCAAGAGGGAGACATAGTGTTCGCTCGCACCGGAGGAACCGTTGGGAAGAGCTTCATTATTAGCACCATCCCCGAGGACTCCGTCTTTGCATCCTACCTTATTCGACTGACCGCCCATCCAGACGTCAACCCGCAGTTTCTGTACTACTTCTTCCAATCCTTATCTTACTGGGAGCAAATCGGACTGAAAAAGGGGGGCCTTCAAGGCAACGTTAATGCGACAACCTTAGCTTCGCTTGATTTGCCAATATGCCCCACCAACGAACAGGCTCGCATTGTCGCAAAGATTGAGGAACTGTTCTCCGAACTCGACAAGGGCGTCGAGAGCCTCACCACCGCGCGCGACCAGCTCAGAGCTTATCGCCAATCCGTCTTGAAGCACGCCTTCGAGGGCAAGCTCACGGAGGATTGGCGACCCGACAAGTCCAGTTGGCAAACATTGCCAGTGGCCGAGTTGCTGTGCGCTCCTCTGTGCAATGGTCGTTCAGTTAAAGACCGTGCTGGAGGCTTCCCTGTACTCAGGCTGACCGCACTCAAACACGGCCGCATTGATCTCATTGAAAGCAAAGAAGGCGCGTGGGATCGCACAACGGCGCAGCCCTTCCTCGTTGTACAAGGAGATTTCTTTGTTGCCAGAGGCAATGGCAGCAAGTCGCTCGTTGGTATCGGTGGCTTGGTCGGTGAAGTCGGGTGTGATGTCGCGTTTCCCGATACGATGATCCGCTTGCGGCTCAACACATCGAAAGTCGATTCGCGTTACTTCGCACTGTGTTGGAACTCTCGCGTCCTTCGCCAACAGATTGAACGCGAGGCCAGAACGACGGCTGGAATTTATAAGATCAATCAGGATCATATTTCCGCCTTCACTCTTCCAGTTCCACCACTTGATGAGCAGAAGATTATCGTCTCGCGGTTGGAAAAGCGGCTCTCCGAGACCGATTTCGCGCACCAGCAAATCGAAAGCGAGATTCGCCGCGCCGATGCGCTGCGGCAGTCCATCCTCAAGCAAGCGTTCTCCGGTCAACTCGTGCCGCAAGACGCCAGCGATGAACCCGCTTCCGTATTGCTGGAACGCATTCGCGTCGAGCAGGAAGCGGGAAGCCCCAAGAAGCGGCGCAACAACAAGAACGGCAAGAAGGAGGCCGCATGAGCACCGCCCCCATCGTTTCCAAAGTTTGGAGCTTCTGCAACACACTGCGCGATGACGGCGTAGGCTATGGCGACTACTTGGAGCAGCTCACCTATCTGATCTTTCTCAAGATGGCGGACGAATATGCCAAGCCGCCCTACAAGCGCGATGTGGGCATTCCCTCCAAATACGCCTGGCCGAACCTGAAAGCGAAGCGGGGCGCGGAGCTGGAAGGCCACTATATCGAGCTGCTCCGTGAACTCGGCGCGCGCAAGGATGTGCTCGGGCAGATTTTCACCAAGGCGCAGAACAAAGTTCAAGACCCCGCGAAACTCTATCGCCTCATCGACATGATCGACGAGGTGCAATGGGTGACCATGGGAGCCGATGTCAAAGGCGACATCTACGAGGGCCTTCTCGAAAAGAACGCCGAGGACACGAAATCCGGCGCGGGGCAATACTTCACGCCGCGCGCGCTCATCAAGGCGATGGTCGAATGCGTGCGGCCGGAGCCGGGCAAATCTATAGCCGATCCCGCCTGTGGCACCGGCGGTTTTTTCCTCGCTTGTTATGATTTCCTGACCAGCCCGGCCAACTACGAACTCGACAAGGCGCAAAAGGCCGCGCTCAAGCACAAGACCTTCCATGGCAACGAGATCGTCGCCAACACACGCCGTCTGTGCCTGATGAACATGTTCTTGCATAATATCGGTGAGATCGACGGTGATGTGCTGATTTCACCCAGCGACGCGCTGGTCGCGCCAAGCGCGCAGAGCTTCGATTTCGTGCTCGCCAATCCGCCGTTCGGTAAGAAAAGCTCCATGAGTTTCACCAACGATGCGGGCGAGGAAGAGACGGACGATCTGACCTACAATCGCCAGGATTTCTGGGCGACGACCTCGAACAAGCAGCTCAATTTCGTGCAGCACATCCGCACGATGCTCAAAACAACGGGCCGCGCCGCCGTTGTAGTACCCGACAATGTTTTGTTTGAAGGTGGAGCTGGCGAGATGGTCCGACAGAACCTTCTCAAGACCACCGACTTGCACACCATCCTGCGCCTACCAACCGGCATCTTCTATGCCAATGGTGTGAAGGCGAATGTGCTCTTCTTCGATAATCGGGAAGCCAGCAAAAGTCCCTGGACGAAGGACGTTTGGTACTACGACTACCGCACAAACATCCACCACACGCTGAAGAAGAAGCCATTGCGCTTTGAGAATCTGGCCGACTTCATCGATTGCTACAATCCGAAGAACCGGCACAAGCGCAAGGCTACTTGGCACCCCGACAAGACCCCTGAAGGACGTTGGCGCAGGTTTACTTACGAAGAGCTGATTGCCCGTGACAAGACCAGCCTCGATGTGTTTTGGCTAAAGGATAAAAGCCTCACTGACTTAGACAACCTGCCAGAACCGGATGAACTCGCTGAGGAGATCATCGAGAACCTTGAAGCGGGCCTAACCAGCTTCCGTCAGGTGTTAGCCGCCTTGAGCAAGGTTGCTTGACGGAGATCGTCGCCGAGCTGCGCCAGCGCTGCGCCGAACGCGGCGAGGTCCCCCGGAGCCTGGCGGAATTCCTTGATCGCCACGGCCGCCGTGTCGATATTCAGCATTTCCTACTGTAAGGACCGACGATGATTGAAGCTCAGGACGCTGTCCTAAGAGGAGTGCTCAAGCGCCCGCTTCTCAACACTGTCTGCTTTGGCCTCCAAGGGTTTCACGCGCCGCTGCGCGTCTGTCCACAGAGAACCAAAAATGCAAATGGCAGGCAAATAGGAGGTCGCGATTGCGAACAGAGCAAACCATTCATGACCATTCGATACTTCTTGATCGGCGAATATCGCGATGATGACTAAGAGCACGGCTAAGACAAAAGCGACGACCGTGTTGGCCACGACACACCACCGGTACTCCCGGAAAAATTCTATCTTGAAAAGTTCGTACCGGCTTTCAACCCAGTTCAACTCCTCTTCAAGTTCGGGAGAAGGGCGCTCTGCCTCGGGCACCCGGAAGAGCCTCCTAATCCGGGAGATGCGCCGCTCCAACGGCGCAATGCCCAATTCGCCGTATAGCTGAAGAACGGCCGTTCCGATGTGCAAGCCAACCCCTAGTTGCACAATGCTTGAAAGATCGCCATATTTCATAGCTGCTCCCACCCCATAATGCGCGATTCGTGGCATATAATCCCAACATTCTCCAAGAGGCTCTTCGAGCGAGGCGGCTGACCCCAGCGAAGCTGTCGGAGCGGCTGGGTATGGACCCGACCGAGCTGTCTCGGGAGCTGCGTCGCGATCCGGAGCCAAAGTCGGACCTGCTTCGATCAGTGGCTCGTGAGCTGGTCCTACCAGCGTTCGCGTTCTACATGGAGCGGCTGCCGAAACTTGAAGAGGCTATCCCAGACTTTCGGTCGGTCAATCCGGAGCCTGCAGCGAAATCCCGCGAGACCGTTGAAGCCATCAGACTAGCGGAAGGCATCCAGCGGACGCTGATCGAACTGGAAGCCCCCGGCGTGGAGGCATTGCCGAAGTTTACGGCGACCACCGACGAAGAAATTGACCGCTTTGCTCTTAAAGCTCGTGCGCACTTCTCGATCACGCTAGAGGATCAGCAGGAAGCAAAGGATGCTCGGTCATTTTACGTTCTGGTGCGCAGGAAAATCGAAGAACTCGGCATCTTGGTTCTGCAGGACTCGTTTCCTCACGAGGATGGCAGCGGGTTCTGTTTGGCGCACAAAACGCATCCACTGATCCTCGTAAACAGCAAGCAGCAAACGCGCGCACGACGCCTTTTTACCCTCGTTCACGAACTCGGCCACGTGTTGATGGGCCAGACCGGCATTTCGGATCCGTTCGTGAGGAAGAACGCCGTTGAGCGGCGCTGCAACCGATTTGCGGGGAGCTTCCTTGCTCCAAAATCCTACATCTCTGGTTTGCTCGGCGAGTCGGTTACGCGAGACCCTGATCTGGAAGACGTAAGATGGGCTGCTCGCAAGCTCAAACTCAGTCAGGAAGCGACCGTCCTGCGTCTTGAGCAGCTCTCGATCTACAAGGCTGGAAGCCACAGCAAATGGCTTTCGTTGGTCCACAGCAACAATCCTGACTATTCTGAGAAGGGGGGCGGAGGCAAACAGCCGCCCGCACAAGAAAAAGTAAAGCTCGCAAAATTTGGGTTTGCATTTGCCACGGCGTTCAAGCGGTTTTTGGATCAGGGGCTGATTAGCGAGGTCAATCTCTATCGAGCATCGGGCCTCAAGCCGAAGTATCAAAGATCCTACTTCGATTATGTGAATTCCCTGTCAGCTAACGAGCTCCGGAATCTGGAGCTAGATGATGGCTAAGAAGCCAGAGTCTGACTGCTCGTGTGTGATTGATACGAACGGATTGCATGAGCTGGCAACGGCATCAGGCAATCTGAAGGCTACGCTGATCGCTCATTTGGAGGACGGAACGATCGGCGTGCCGAGCTGGGCTTTGCAGGAGTTAAGGGAGCTTTACGAGGACGAGGCAAAAGAACTCGCTCCTCACATCACTAAGCGGATTCAGTTGTCCACGCACGTTGAAGTGCGAGCCGCGCGGATCACAGAGGAATTGCATTTGGGATTTTCGCGGGGGGCCTATGATAGTCACGTCGAGCGGCATACTGCGGCGGTGGCCCTCAACAAGGGCTACATCGTACTCACATCCGTCGACAACATTGACGCTTATGACGGCATGCAATGCACGGTCAAAGACCTCGCTGACTGGGCTGAGGAGGTCGCACTGTCGTAATCGTTTTGCCAGTCGGTCTGCCGGTTACCGCGTAACAAGTTTGCATCAGGTCATTGACTTGCCAGAGTAAGAGGACATGGCGCTCGCTGACATTCAGCTTCTCGCCGCGTGCATGGACTTCACGCTGCAACACACTCACGAATCGGAACGGCAGACCTTCAAGGCGCTAGAGACCAGCGGCGCAACTCGGCTGGTTAATGCCTTGCGCGTTTTTCGCCTGCAGCGCGCCGTTCTTGCCGTCGGCATGTTTTCGATGTTCGAAGCCTTGCTTCAATCGAAGCTGAAGTGGGCCCAACCATTCATCCAACTCGACGACTACCTGCGCACGCGCCACAAACATGAACTTGCTTCAGTAATCGCCGACTACAGGCTCGCCGTCAATGTTCTCAAACATGGGGAGGGCAGGAGCCATAAGGAGCTTCTGGCGAGAGCCGGTAAACTCGAATTCAAAGTTCGTGCAGACGGAGATCATTTCGGCGAGGAAGGTAATGTTTCGGACATCAGCATCCTTGTGGACGTTGACGACGAGTTCGTGCGCCGCTGCGCGGAGCTAATCCAACTGGCGTCAAAGGCTATGGGCTCCGCGCTCGACTAAACCAGGATGGTTAGACAGACCCATCCGGGCGCGCCGCCCCGAAGCTCTCCTTGTACTGCCGGATGCCTGGCTTGACCTGCGGTGCGGTGACATCCTCGCGCTGCATCTGGTGGACGACGGTGATCTGCCAGCCCTGTTTGGTGCAGTAGCCTCTCACCCGATCTCGCGACCACCGCCGCATGTAGCGGACGATGGGTGCCGTCTCGACGACCACGTCATCGAACAGGACGATGCCTGCCGTGAAATTGGGGCCGCGAACTTGCGCGAGTATTTCGGTGATCATCCGCCCTTCATAGCTTCCTGTCCGGCAGCCCGCCTTGCTATTTTTTCTTCTTGAGTGCCGTGAGGGCTGCGGCGGCCTTGGTGATCGCCTTTTGGATTTCCGGGACGTAGTCGTCGCGGTCGTCCCGCGCCAAGATAAAGTCCGGATCGCCGATGTAGCCCGCACCACTTTTGCGGACCACGCCCCTGTGGTCGATCAGCTTGGCGAGGACGCGGCGTACACTAGGCAGCGGCATGCCGATCTGCCTACCAATCGCGCTGATTGAGATCGGCCTGCGGCGTGCGACATCGTTGATGCGGATGACCATGCCCACCAGCATTTCTTCGGCCATGGCTCCGACGTGCTTCGTGCGCCCGTAGTCGCGATGGATGGCCGTGCAGATGGCGATCATCATTTCGTAGACGATTGCGGCCTGGCTTTGCCAGCGTTTGGTAGGCACAACAGCTCTCTCCTAGTGCCCCCGCCGCGGCGGTTTAGCGAATGCCCAATCGTGCGCAAGTTACGATGCGTTAACGCGGCACTTCCATGCAAAAAGACGGGTGGCCAAACTGTCCAGGTTGACCTCGCTCGCGCGTCGATGAAAAAGGCCCGCCCCTCGGATGACGAAGGGCGGGCCAGTGTCGGCAAGGTGGACCCGATGTCGCCGCGTGCGGCAAGTCGGGCATGTGCATAGTCTTCCTCGCCGGTTCATCTGTCCTAAAGGTTGTCGTTCGGGTTGGCCATAGTCAACTCGGACGACAGCTGAATAATCGCTCAACTCGCATTTCAACTTTCACAGCGCGCGATGATCTCGAAAACCTGTGCGGCCAAATTTATTTCGCCACAATCGTCGTACTAATCATCGATGCATAAGCAGCGGCAAAAGCCGCGCGATAATGTGCATAGATGGATACGGGCACCGATGAGACGCTGCGGTGACTGCTCGTTGTGCTGCAAGCTTTTGCCTGTGCCGCCTTTACAAAAGGCTGCAGGCGAACGTTGCCGCTTTCAGAAATTCCACAAGGGATGCGCGGTCTATCACACGGCGCGGATGCCGCCCGAGTGCGGCCTCTGGAATTGCCGCTGGCTGATCAATGATGACACCTACGATCTATCGCGACCCGATAGATCGCATTACGTGCTCGATTTGATGCCCGACTTCGTCACGGTCCGCGACGACGTGACGGGCGAAGCCCAAAACATCCAGGTCGTCCAGATATGGGTCGATCCCCAGTACCGCGATGCTCATCGCGATCCCGCTCTGCGCCGCTGGCTCATCCGCCGCGCCGAGAAGGGCATCGCCGCCCTGATCCGTTTCAACTCGAAGGAAGCTCTCGCCGTCTTCGCGCCGCCGTTCGACTCGGCTGGCCAATGGCGCGAGATCGCCAGCGGCGTCTCTACGGGCCGCACCCACTCATTCACGGAAATCGCGAAGGCGCTCGGTGGTCGAGCGTCGGCGACCATCGAGCCAGTCGGCAAGGGATAGGTTAAGGGAATGGCGTACAGCAATGAACTGACCGAGATCGCGCTCAACGAACTGAAGCTGCATGGGGTGAAGGGGCAGTCCCGAGACACCAATGGCGGGCACATCGAGATCGCCTGGCAGGTGGTGCCGGAAAAGGAGGTCCGGCGCGTGTTCGTCGCCAAGACCGCCAGCGACTGGCGGGCCCGCATGAACACCCGCGCCGACGTCCGCAAGCTCCTGCGCGCCGACAACGTGACGCTGAAGGCCCAGAACGAGAAGCAGCCGCCGAAACCGAAGCCTCTGACGAGGGCGTTGGAGTTGCCCCAGCCCGACGCCGTCATCCCGCTGCCGGACCAGTTTAAAGCGCTGCGGGGTGAAGTCGCGGACCTGACCGAGCTGGTGCTGCGGCTCACCAAGATCGCGACGGGCATGCGTGAGGTACTCACAACGCATGTTCCGAAGCCGCAACCGGAGGCCCCGGTGATCAAGCCGTCGTCGCGCAGCATCAAGCTCGTCGAGTATCTGTCACTCGACAGATGGATCACGATCTCAGCCCTGGTGCGCGACACCGGCCTGACCCCGACGCAGATCAAATTGAAGCTGCATTACCTCAAGCAACACGACCTGATCGAGATTTACCGTGGCGAAGTCAGGCTGAAGCCAGCGGTGACGAAGCCACCCGCACGGAAGGCCGCGAAGAAGGTCGCGAAGACGAAGCCGCCCGTGCGGAGGAAACGCGCTCAACAGCTACGGGCGCACCCTGCCGGGCAGGCTGCGTGAGCGATGATCTCTAGGCGCGACACGAGAGGAGAATTCACCAGAACAAGCTGACGAGTTGGAGCACCAAAAAGAAGCAGCGCAAAGCCCGTAAGGCCGCGCGCAGCTAAAAACTGAGCATGGGAATGAAGGAGCGCAAACATGCGCCGTAGACAAAAGGCATCGCCGCGAGCGGTGAACGATCAGGACCGCGAAACCGGCATGCGCATCCGCTCGCGCAGGCTGGAGCTGCACATCAGCCAGTCCGAGCTGGGGGCCGCGCTGGGCATCACCTTCCAGCAAATCCAGAAATACGAGAAGGGCGTCAACCGTGTCGCAGCGGTGCGGCTGGTCCAGATCGCTGCTTTCCTCAAGACCACGATGGCGGCGCTGATGGGTGGGGACCTGTCAGGGGACGAGAACAGTTTGGTTAGTGAGTTTGTGTCGAGCAAAGACGGCATCGATCTGATCGAGGCCTGGTCGAGGTTGGAGAGCCATCAGGTGCGGCGCAGCATCATCTCGCTGACCCGCTCGCTGGCCGCCGAGGGGCACTGAGGGGAGACGACGCAATGAGCGGTGTACTCATCATCGCAGAAAACGAGAAGGCGGCCATCGCTGCGGCGATCCGGTCGGCGCTGGCCAAGCCGATGCCCTGGGAAAAGATGCGGCAGCTTATTGTCGACGACAGCGACAATCCGACCAACACGCTGAAGCTCGACGAGCGGCCCGACCAGGACCGCATGGCCGCGCTCCGCAGGGAATATCCGACCTATCCCGTGCAGCTCGGGTCCTACGTCGCCGCGATCTCGTTCGAGGAGCAGCCGTCCGGTCTGTTCCGGCATATTTCGATCTCGTCGGCCCATCCGGGCAAGGCCCCGAACGAGCACGCCGTCCGGATGGTACTGGAGGCGTTCGGCTTCTCTGGCTATCCGCCGAGCTGCCCCTATCGCGTGTGGGTCGAGGAGTACGAGCCCGGTCGCGTCGCCATCAACTTTGTCGAGCTGGAGCCGTCGTCATGAGCGAGCATACCAAGGACAAGCTCGCTGCCGTATTGCGCGCGGTCGGGCTGCACGAGATGGCCGAGCGCGCGGCGACCGGCTACTATCACGACTTCCTTTCGCCCCTGGCTCTTCCGGAGATGGAGCTGGAAAAGGATCTTCGCGTGGCAGCACAGGTCGCTCTGTCGTTCAACGACAAAAAGCGCGCCCAGGCCATCGAGGCCGTGCGGAAGCGGCATATCAATGGGGACTTCGACGCAAGCCCGGAAGAGAGCGAAGCCTGGGCCCAGAGCGAAGAAGGCCAGGATGCGTACCGGCAACTGATCGAACCGAGGCCGAAGAAATGACCAGCAAGGACGAGATCATTGAGCAGGCCGCGCGCATCATCGATGTGAACGCCTTCACCCGCTTTCAGACCCACCAGGGCATGATCAAGCGGCGGACCATCGCCAGGCGCAAGGCTGCCGAAATCCTTGCCATGCTGTGCAAGGCGGCGACCGAAACGTGCGAGGGGCCGAATGAACCCGGATGACGACGACAACATCATCCGCTTCCCGACCTTCGTCCGCATCGAGGGCGAGGAGCCGCCCACCGTAATCGAGAGCGTCATCCGCTGCTATGTGCTGGTCAACCGCGAGACGGCAAAGGTGCCGCTCAACGACTGGGCAAACGCGTCGGCTGCGCGACACGCGATCATCAAGCTGACCGGGCTCGATCCCTGGCGCGTCGGCGAAACGTTTGTCGGCGGCGTCCGGATTAGCACCGTCTTTCTTGGGATTGATCATCGACACTCGGGCGACGGGCCGCCGCTGCTGTTCGAGACGATGATCTTCGGCGGCAAGCTCGATCACTTCCAGAACCGCTGCTCAACCTGGGATGGGGCCGAGGCGATGCATGCCGAAGCGGTCGAGCAGGTTCGCCGTGGGCACCTGCGGGTGGTCAAATAAGCCGGACAATAAAAAATGCCCCGCCGAAGCGGGGCCCATGCCGGGAGGGAGTCTTTAACTAGCTCAATCCGATGAACTGCCGCCAGCGGTGCGCCTGCGATAGCGCATAATCGATCTTCGGCAACGTCAACTCGCCGCGCCGCGCCGCGTCCAAGTTGATGGCCTGGTACTCCACCTTGAAGCAGCGCATCGGCACGTTCGGCGTGCCGCTCTCGGTCATCGGATAGTTGGTCGGCACCTGCTCCACGAACGCGACCGCGCGATTAAGATCATCGAACAGCAGCGCCTCGCGCACATCATACGTGAACCACGTTTGGCCTTCGCCCCTATTCCAGTTCGGGTCATAGGCCTTGAGGTAGGCGCGCTCGATCCAGTCGTAGGGCGAGGCATAGGCCGGCCCGGAACAGATCACCGCGAATTTTGCCATTCACATCCTCGCATCCGCCGTCCAGTGCCAGTACATGCCGCAGGTGCCGCCGCTGGTGATCACCGTGCCATAGCAGCGGGCGCTGATGTCAGAAACGCTATCGACCGTTCCGGCCACATCGGCGTTCGCAATCGTGTCGTACATCTTGCCGACAGCCCCGCTGTTCGCGCTGTAGAGCACCATCGTCGGCGTGCTCCGCTTGCGCACACTGAAGCGGATGTTCTTGCCGATCTGCACCGACGCGCCGCTGAGACCCGCGTTCAGTATCGCTTCTGAGCCCGTGATAATAGCCGCGCCGGGGAAGATTCCGCGAATGTACGACTTCTCCCAATAGCGCTGGCACTTGACCAGTTCGGCGTCGTAGTCCGGCAGTTGGAAGGGAGGAGCCGCGTTGCCCTCATACAGATCGACCTCAGTGATGTCGAAGTAGTTGCCGCTCGCCGCGAACAGATTGCTCATGCCGGTCAGGCCGACGAAATTGCCCGCCTGCCACGCGTTGGCACCAGACGTCAGATAGGTCGTGCCGCAAGCAACGCAAAAATAGACAACGATGTTCGCGTTGAAATCATTGCCGCTGGCCCACGATGCTCCAAATCCAGTGATGTCGCCGGGGACGACAACCGGCACAACCACATCCTGACCGGACTGCGCCGCCGTGATCGTAATCGGCGCGACGAAGCTGCGGGTCGGACTGGCGTTGTTTCTGATCGAGACCGCGTAGGTGCCAGGAGCGTTGGTGCGAACGGTGAATTGCAGAGTGACCGCCTTGGCCGTGGAGTTGCCCCACAGCAGATCGGCCATCTTGTTGCTTTCGATCTTGGTGACGAACCCCGCGTTGTCGCCTGCGCCGAGTGCCGCCTGCGCCGTGGTGACCTGAATGCGGAGGCGGTTCATCGAACCGCTCATGGCCAAGACGTTGTTGAGATTGGTGGCAGTCGCAACGCCGCCAGCACTCATCCCGACATTGTACTGAAACATATTGGCTGGTTCGAAGCCGCTGCCAGTGCCGCTGGTGTTGTAGTTGTTGAGGTCGCAAACTGTCATGCCGCCGTTGAGCAGATACCGCTTCTTGGTAATGTCGATGTTGGCGCGGAATTGCGAGCGCTGCGCCAGCGTCAGCGATTGCGCGGCGTCGTAGCGCACCGTCTGCGTCAGATGATCGACCCACGCACTGTTCTGCCGCGCGTACAGCTTTCCATCGGTCGGGGCTTCGTTGACCGGCCCCGCTGGTCCCTGCGGTCCCCTGATGTTCCCGACGAGAGTCCATGCGCCGCTCGTCAGCGTATAAACGTCGCCGTTCGCGGTGTTGAGATAGTTGTCGCCGTTCTGCTGGCCGGTGATCGTGCCCGGTGCGCCGCTGCCGGTATAGAATAGGCTGCCGCGCTGCCCGGTCGCGCCGGGAGTGCCTTGCGGGCCTTGCGGGCCGACCAGCGAGACGCCAGCGGGCCATGCGCCAGAGGCCTTCGGGCCGTAGATGAAGTTCGTCGACGTGTCGATGTAGAAATCGCCGTCGCGTCCGGTGCCCGCAGCTGGAGGTCCCGCGCCGTAGAGGATGGTGTTGCCCTGCGGGCCTTGCGGACCGATCAGCGAGACGGGCGGCGTCGGCCAGATGCGCGACGCTTTCGGGCCGTACATCGCATGCGCTGTCGTGTCGATGTACCAGTCGCCGTCCTTGCCCATCGCAGGCGACGGCGGCCCCGCGCCATAGAGAACGGTGTTGCCGTCCGTGCCAGGCGTTCCGGGCGCGCCAGCCGGACCAGGCGGTCCCTGGTCTGGCACATCAATTGTCTCGACCTCGAAATCGAGCGCGACCTGCACGTCCTCGTTCGGCTCGGCCGAGACGATCACGTCATAGTCGGTCCCGACGACGACATCATAGCTCATGTGTTCGTGCCCCGGCTCGCGCCAGCGTTGTTGACCAGCGTGCCCGACCAGATGCGCAGGTGCAGCCCGCTGCCGGTGACGCGGATCAGCGAGTGCTCGTAGTCGCCGAGCGGAAGCTCAAGCAGCTGCGCCTGGGTGATCCAGACGGTGAACTTGCCGTTCGGAGCATCGGTGATCGACAAGCCGCCATTCTCGGTGGTGAGCAGCAGCTCCTCGGTGACATCCTCCGCGCG
>JAEWFG010000076.1 GCA_023388935.1 Pseudomonadota bacterium
CGAGCGCTGCCATCAAGACTCGCCGATCAAAGGGGTCCCCTTTGGACGCCGATCGGGGGTCCCAGTCCAGCGCCGATTGACAGACAGGCTCATCTCGAAGCCATCTTAAATCTGCCTTCCTCACAGCCTTGCGGCACGACGGGCAACTCAGTCTATCGCCATCAATGCTGTCGATCGCGGCCCAATAGAGAATTGGCTTGTCGCACTCGCTGCAGAGGAAGACATCACTCCAAGTGGTGTACTCGATGGATTCCGCGCTCTTTGGAAGTGCGGTATATAGCCAATGCATCGTGGACCGAACGCGCGCCTCTATTCTACGAAGAGCTTGCTCGAACGCTATCGTATCGCACGGCGTAGTATAATTCCGAGCGATGTGAACTGCGGCTGGCGAGAGGTCAGAGAGGAGAGCGTGTCGTCCGCAACTAAGGGCCGCGACTCCGGTCATCCCTGAACCGCAAAACGGATCCAGTATCCAATCACCCGGCTGCGAGTATGCTTCGAGAAACGGTAATATGGCTGAGGGTGGCACCTTGGTGTGATAGCTATGCGCTCGGTAAGCAGTCGTCGCCTTTGAAACTTCAATGAGCGGAGGAACGACGGCGGCGCTAATCATTTGCCGGCTGGCAGATCTGTCGGAGGCGCTGTATCCGGCTTGGTGGGACAGGCGATAGCATGGTGCTGAATTCTGCTACGCACCGCAGCCGCGGCGCTCGCTGGGTCCGCGTCGATCGCGCTTTGCACGTCTTGCGGTAAGCGGCCGCAGTTCAGGAGGAGGAGTTCGGCTGGCATTTCCAACACTTCGGCCAGCAGATCAGCTTGGCCATCAGTCAACGCACGCTTGCCGTGTTCGAGGTGGCTGATGAACCCCTTCGAAACGCTCAGGCGATCCGCGACTTCTTGTTGCGTCAAACCGAGGGCTTCACGTCGAAGCCGAATTGCTGCTTCCGTCGATCGCATTTTGCCCCCGGCGTGAACCGAATCAGAATCTCAGTGTTTACAAAATCAGTCAACCTCTCGTCGATCTAAATCGCTTAGATTCAAAGACTTATCCTCTAAGGCGACGGGAAATACGATTCCGGAAGGTATAGGGGTTCTCGGTCACAACCTCCATTGTTGTCTCGTCCGCAGGGCTGGGGGATTCGAATCAACGACGATTCGAGGGAATGCCGATGACAAAGTTCGTTGCTTACTACCGGGTCTCAACCCAACGCCAGGGCAGATCAGGACTCGGTTTGGCGGCACAGAAGCGAAAGATCGAGCATTTCCTATCTCCGGTGGACACACTCATTGCCGAATTCCGCGATATTCAATCTGGAAGGGACGACGACCGCACTGAACTTCACAAAGCTCTCGCCGTTGCTAAGCGCGAAAACGCCAAATTAGTCATCGCCCGTCTTGATCGATTTTCTCGACGTGTCAGCTTCATCGCGAGCATTCTTGAACGGGGTATCGGCTTAGTATGCGCTGAGATGCCCAACGCGACCGATTTCCAGCTTCATATCTTTGCAGCCCTCGCTCAAGAGGAGCGCCGGTTGATTTCCGAACGAACAAAAGCAGCGTTGGCCGAAGCAAAACGCCGAGGCAAGATTCTTGGATTGAATGGTCAGTATTTGGCCGCGAAGAATCGCAAGGTCGCTGACGAATTTGCATCCCAACTCAGGGCGAAATTGGATGCGCATGTATTGCGGCGTTCATACAGCGAGATTGCTCGGCACCTGAACGAGGCGGGGATTACGACGGCGACGGGCCGGAGATTCTATCCGCAGACGGTCAAGAACTACCTCAGTCGCGAGATTGGCGAGGCTCGACCTTCAGTTCCTCGGCCGAGCGATCAGCTGGGTTAACTCGTCCGGAGTTACAATTTCATACCTAATCAGCTTCGCGCGAGCGGCTTCAACGACCTGAGGGGAAAATCGGCCTGGAAAGTCGATGCCTACTATGTATTCGCCTACCCGATCTTTTAGCCCAAACTCAACCAACCGTTGGAAGCCGGAGCTCATTTTATTTGCGAGGCACCAGTCGATCAGAATTTGCTCGACTGCAGTCGTCCCGCCGCCCAGATCATGGAGCTTCTTTCGCACGCGGCTCGCTCGGCCCCTTTTCAAGGTTTGCTCATAGACTGCCAGAAGCGAATGAAAAGCAGCCTCCAGAGGATCCGAATAGCCTACACCGCCCAGTTGGGCTAACCGGACATATAACGGCTTTACAAAGTCAACCTCGCCGGCCTGAGTCGCCCGTTTCAGCGCTAAGCAACAATCGGGCACCGTTTTGAGCACACTGGGGTCGTACAGCATGAATTCTCCCGGCGTATTCGGCCTGCTGTGACAAGGCTCTCATTGTCGCCTTTGGATACACGACGCGTCAATGCCGCTTACGAACACTCAAGGGGACTAGGTGGCGGCCAAACGCTTGGGAGCAATCCGAGATTCGAATGGCCGGCTCTTGGGGCGAATCTTCGGTGCATCGTGCAGATCTGAGACCTCCGCGGGCGTTTACTTAATTTGAGCCGATTATTGGCCCACGGCAGTTCGGGCCCAGCAACGCAGGAAAGACCGCTTATGCTGTTGAGCGGCGCGGAATATGTCGCTCTAGCCATTGACCATCAAGAATCATCTGGCCCGACAGCGCGACTTTTCCGGCGGGGGAATTTAAGTTCTCTGAGTGACCTGTTTGGGAATCTTTATTTCTCATCCAGCGCTGGTTCGCCGGCTGGCAGTTGGATGACCGCTCCATCAGCGGAAACCATCTCGAAATCCGGTCCCGTGCCACTGACCTTCTGGATGAATTTTGTCGGGTTCTCCGGATCGACGAACAAGGTCATTGCGTGTCCATCATGGAAAGCGACCTCGAACCGTTGGTTGTCCGAGAAGACCGTTAGGCGCAGTTCTCTAATTAGGGACTGGAGCTTCGAAGCGATCTGCGCGCGAAGCTTGTAGACGCCGCCCCTGCTCGACCGTACACGCTCGATTAGTCGCGCGACCTGATCAGGGTGCTGGTAGTACGTCAATTCCGTCTGTTCGAGGATCGCGATTTGAGCCCGAAGGTGCTGCACAAGGGTTTTCGACTCAGCGAACTCCTGCTCGCGTTTCTTGATCCTATCAGCCAAGAATTCGCTGTTAAAATCGAGCATCTTCATGCCAAGCTCGAATGCACGGCGAAGCTCCTCTTCAAGAAGCTTCATCCTTCCTTCCGTTGCATCAAGCTGCGAACCTAGCTCGGTCTTCTTGCTGGCGTGCTCGGTGGAGGAGACCAAGGAAGCCAAGTCTAGCTTCTCCACGAAACGCAAGAACATCGTCTCGAACTGATCATATCGCCAGCGCCCGGTCATTTCACAGCCGAGATTTCGGACCGCATTCGAACACACAAGGTACGCCTGTCCCTTTGGTGGCACACCCTTGTTTTGGTAGTGCATCGGCGACCCGCAGTAGTCGCAGACTGCAAGTTTCGAAAACAGGTTGGTGAAGTGCCTGCCTTTCGGTCCTCCACTGCCCTTCTTTCCGTTCTCGGGCTTGGTCCTGCGTGAAAGTCGGTCGCGCTGCGCGGTATCAAAGACTTTCTGCGAGACGACACGAGGGAAGTAGTTGCGGATCGGCTCGCCGTCGGGCGTTCGTTTGCCACCCTCCATGCGATTGGGTTGGAACGTCCCAATCGCCGCTGCGCTGCTCAGGATTTTATTGACCGTCGAATTTTGCCAGCCTCCCTTGCCTGTGAAGGTCGGAACGCCATCTTCGTTCAGTCGGCGGACGATCGTGAACGTGCCGATCCCGGAAGCAGCCTCGTCGAAAATCCGGCGGACGATCGCAGATCTCTCCTCGATCACGTCGAAGCCAGTGCGGTCTGCAGTGAGACGCAGCCAGCTCGGACAACGGGCCGTGAGCTTCTTCTGACCAATACTGGCCCGTTTTGCCTTCCAGGCCTGTGACAGACGGTCGCTCTTCCGGGCTGATTCCTCGTTCGCCCGGCTCATCTTCGCGATCGAGATGATTAGGTCTTCGAAGCTGATCTTGCCGTTGAAAACGCGCTCATCATCCAGGGTGACCAGAATCAGGCCCGCCTCAACGATCTCCATGAAGGGCTTGAGGGCCACCACGGGCTCCTGCCGGCTCATCCGGTCGAATGACTCGACAAGCAGGTATGATCCCTTCTCGATCTTACCCTCCCGAACCGCCTCCAGGAACCGTCCAAAAGCCCCTGATGCGAGATTTTTGCCCTTGTATGCAGAAACCCCAATGTCATGGAGTTCGAAGTCCTCGACCAGATCAAGGCCATGTCTTTCGGCGTATCTCGCGGAGGCCTCTCGCTGACGGCGAAGGCTGTCGCCCTTCAGCTGGAGGTCGGTGGACATCCTGACGTAGGAATAGGCCTTGGGAAGACCTTTTGGTTGATCTATAGCCATTTGGACTCGTTAGCATTTAATAATTCAATTGTCCACCATATCCTGATGATCGGCGCGCCCGGCTCCGGCAAATCGATGCTGGCGGCGCGCCTGCCCTCGATCCTGCCACCGCTGTCGCCGGGCGAATTGCTCGAGGTCTCCATGATCGCCTCCGTTGCAGGCGAGATCGAGGGCGGTGCGCTGACCGCGCGGCGACCGTTCCGCAGCCCGCATCATTCCGCCAGCATGGCCGCGCTCACTGGCGGCGGCATGCGGGCAAAGCCCGGCGAGATCTCGCTCGCGCATCAGGGCGTGCTGTTCCTCGACGAGCTGCCCGAGTTCGATCCGCGTGTGCTGGATTCGCTGCGCCAGCCGCTGGAGAACAGCGAGGTCTCCGTGTCCCGCGCCAATCATCGCGTCACCTATCCGGCGCGCTTCATGCTGATCGCGGCGATGAATCCGTGCCGCTGCGGCAATGCGTTCGAGCCGGGCTATGCCTGCAAGCGCGGCCGCATCGACCGCTGCACGGGCGACTATCAGGCGCGCATTTCCGGCCCGCTGATGGACCGCATCGATCTGCGCATCGAGGTTCCTGCGGTGACTGCGGCCGACCTGATCCTGCCGCCACCGGCAGAGGGCTCGGCCGAGGTTGCCGCGCGCGTGGCGGCGGCGCGCGACATCCAGCTCGCGCGCTACGCGGATGCGGGCCTGCCGCAGGTCCGCACCAACGCCGAAGCGCCCGCCTCCGTGCTGGAAGAGATCGCAAAACCCGATGCGCAGGGTCAAAAGCTGCTGCGCGATGCCGCCGAAACCATGCGGCTGTCGGCGCGCGGCTATCACCGGGTGCTGCGGGTGGCGCGCACGCTCGCCGATCTCGACGGCGCGGACAGGATCGGCCGGCTGCATCTGGCCGAGGCGCTGTCGTACCGCGCACTCGCAGAGGATGTGCGCCAGATGGCGTGACTGCCTCACGCATCAACCCGGCGGTAACGAGTTTCCTTTACGCTCCGCAAACCATAAGGCCCAACGTCCTTCCTGGGCCCGGCGAGTAGAGCGTCATGTTGCGTTTCAAGATCCTGGCCTCGGTGGTTCCCCTGTTGGCGGCTGCGGCGTTCGCCCGCAGCGAGATCGGATCGGTCTCGCATCCCTGCATCGCCCTGGGCGAAACCTCGGTCGAGCTGACATCCCTGTTCTGGACCGCCGGCGTCCATGTCGCGTTCACCGACAATCCGGCACAGGCCACGGTGCGGGTCCAGATCACCGACGATGCGGACGACGCGGACTTCGCCGTGGTGGACGATGGTCTCGGCTCCGAGCCGGACTCCTGCCAGGCCACTCCGCAGAACCGGCTCGTCGCGATTGGCGCGCAGCCGGTCGACGACGGTCCGGTGATCTATCTCTCCACCGACGGTCCCGCCGACTACCGCATCTATGTGCGCTCGAGGACGTTCACGCAGCGCGAGGCGGCCGCGCTGATCGTCGGTGCCCATGGCGGCCAGCGCCCCCTCCAGGCCGCCTCGCTCTGAGGCGTTAACGCCTCGTCAACCCTGTTTGCAAGCCGCCCCAAAGCCTCAAGCTGTTCGCAAGGTCGCCAGGACATCGTCGCACACCGCGGTGGCAGGTTTCGGAAGAGAGTCGGGGGCGATAGCGATGGGTCGGACGTTCCGGATCAAGGTACGCATGCGCCGCTTCAGGCGCCGTCATCCCAGGATCGCCTTCGCGATCCGCTCCTTCATGATCTTCTCGGCGACCTTCGGCGCCGCCTATGGTTTCATCTCCGGCAGCAGGTCCGAGAATTCCGGCTACGATCCCAACTCATTCGCGATCGGCGCCAGTTTTCTGTTCGCGCTTGCCTGCCTTGGCCTCGCCACGCTCAGCATGCGGCTGCGCTTCGTCAACAAGCGGCTGCGCAAGCTGGCCGCCCACAACGAGAGGCTGATCGACCGCAATTGGGAGCTGAAGGAAGCCGAGGAGCGCGCCCGCAGCCTGTTCGAACAGCAAGGCGACCTGATCGTGCTGCGCGATCATCAGGGCCGCATCACCTTTGCCAACGACGCCTATTGCGCCCTCGCAGCACAGCCGCGCAGTGCGCTGGTCGGCACGCGCTTCGATTTCGACGTGCTGGAGCAGGGCGACAGCGCCCGCGAGAGCAACGGCACGCGCATTCACGACCAGAAGATCGCAACGCCGCTCGGCGCGCGCTGGATCGCCTGGCGCGAAGGTTTCGTTCGTCTCGACGCCGGCCAGGCCGCCGAATTGCAGAGCGTGGGACGCGACGTCACCGACCGCACCGAGACCGAACGCGCGCTGTCCGACGCGCGCGACCAGGCCGACGCCGCCAATCGCGCCAAATCGCGTTTCCTCGCGATGGCCTCGCACGAGATCCGCACGCCGCTCAACGGCATCATCGGCATGAGCGGGCTGCTGCTCGACACCACGCCGACGCCGGAGCAGGCGACCTATGCCAAGGCAGTGAAAACCTCCGGCGAGGCACTGATGGCGTTGATCGAGGAGCTGCTCGACTATTCCAAGATCGAAGCCGGCAAGCTCGACCTCGAGCAGCGTCCCTTCGCCCTCTCCCCCCTGATCGAGGAGATCACCGAGCTGCTCGCGCCTCGCGCGCAGGCGAAGAAACTCGAGATCGCCGCCTATGTCGACGAGCGCTTGCCGCTCGAGGTGGTCGGCGACGCATCGCGACTGCGCCAGGTGTTGCTTAACCTTGCCGGCAACGCCATCAAGTTCACTGCGAGCGGCGGTGTCGCGCTGATCGTCGAGCCCGGCATCTGGCCGAACGAGATCCGTTTCCTGGTGCGCGACACCGGCATCGGCATCGCGCCGGAAGCGCAGTCGCGCATCTTCCGCGAATTCGAGCAGGCCGACGAGCGCTTTGCGCGCACCTATGGCGGCACCGGGCTCGGCCTCGCCATCAGCGAGCGCATCGTCAAGCGCATGGGCGGCCGGATCACGCTGGAGAGCGAGCCGGGCAAGGGCTCGACCTTCGAGGTCGCGATCCCGCTCGTACCATCGCAAGCGAGTGCGGGACAGACGGCATTCCCTTGTCCCGACCTCGCCGGCAAGTCGATCCTTCTGGTCGCCGACGGCATCGAAGCATCACTGATCGCGCGACGGCTCGAGCGCTGGCGCGGCCAGACCTGCATGGTGGCGGACGTCGCCGTGGCAGAGGCGCTGCTGCCGGAACGCTCATGGCATGCGGTGCTGATCGACCGTGCGCTCGGTCCCACTATTGCCGACCGCCTCGGCGAAGCCGCACGCACGCATGCAACGCAGCGGCTGGTTCTGCTGACGTCGAGCTCGCGCCACGATCAGATTTCGGCGGCCTTCACCGGCTTTCTGGTGAAGCCGCTGCGCGCGGCCTCGCTCGCTGCACGCCTCGCGCTTGCGCCGGCGATCCCCTCGCCCGATCTAGCGCCGGAGCCGCCGGTCGAACCCGCCGCTGGTGCTACGCCGGCGAAAGGCCTTTCGATCCTCGTCGCAGAGGATAACGAGATCAACGCACTGTTGATGCGCTCGCTGCTGACCAAACTCGGTCATCGCGTCGTCATCGCCGTCCACGGCGAGGCCGCACTGGAATCCTGGCTCGCCGCTTCATCCGCGGGCACGCCCTATGATCTCGTGCTGATGGACATCCAGATGCCGCAGCTCGACGGCATCGAAA
>JAEWFG010000110.1 GCA_023388935.1 Pseudomonadota bacterium
TCCGCACTGTAACCAAAGAAGTCCGGTGTACAGACCGCTCCATACGCTCGAGCGACTGTCTGGGTCTCATCGTGGAGATATGGAAACGGGAAATCATGAGCCTTCGCAAAACCCTTCATATTCTCAAATGAGTCTTCGGGATAGCTCGCAGCGTCGTTCGAGCAAATCGCTGCAAAGCCTACGCCCTCCGACATCAGCACACGGGCGTCCGAAACCATGCGGTCGATGACCGCTTTAACATAGGGACAATGGTTACAGATGAAGACGACGACCGTGCCTTTTTCACCCACAACCTCGTCCAGCGCGTAAGTCTTGCCGTCGGTTGCTGGAAGCCGGAACTCGGCCGCCGGAGTATCAAGAACGACTTGGGTAGCTGATGCCGCCATATCGCACCTCCTTATCTCCAAATATATGCTGACGACGGCCTGTCAGTTTCCAAAGCCTGCTCGCGTGTCGCGTCAGGCCAGTCAGTTCCGGTCTACCCCTGGGTGAGGATCAACTCCGGGCCAATGCGCCGCAGCATTTTTTTATGACCTCGCCGGCCTGCACCAGCACTAGATGCGATCCACCACTAACTGTTGGCGAATGATGCGACTAGTGCATCGACCTCCTTCTGATCCGGACCCTTGCATCGGGCGTTGGCGCGCGGACCTGTGGCATAGCCGATCCAAAGCACAATCTCGTGTGGCCGCGGCGCGTCATGGATCAGGACCGGCGTCGAATCGAAGGCATCGAGATCCCACCCCTCATCGAGAGGCCCGTAGACGAGATCGACCGTCGTGCCCGCCGGGCCCACCTTGGCGTGGCCCGGAATGATGACGCGACCGCGTCTGATCGCGCCGCGCATCGCCATGCCGAGTCTCGGATGGATCATCGCGGCACCATGCTCAAGGTCGCCCCCGGTGCCGACCACCGCCGCCTTAGTGTAGGCGCGCAGCTGCTCCGGACTTGCGCCGAGTGTCGCCAGCGCCGCGTTGGTGAGCGAAGCCGCGAGTTCGAGCGAATAATCGATCAGCGGCTTGAGATCGGCGCCGGCCGCCTTACCGGCGAGCGGGTTCTCGAAGACCGCAGCGATCGCAACGCGTCGCAGCGGGGGAATGACGGGCGCGCCGTACTCGTTGTTGATCTCCTCGACGAGAGTGACGGTCTTGCGGATGGTCATGATGTGCTCGTTCGCTATGTTCGATCAGGTTTTCTAATTCACACGCGAAGACTAGCACCTCATCCCTTTCTGCGCAGGCAATTTAGACGTGTTGGGCCGCTATTGTCTCGAAGGGGAAGGTCAGCGCCGTGAGGCTCGCTCACGCGACGATCAAATAGCGTTCCTCGCATCGATTGCATGGTGAACGCGTGTCACGGACCGACGGCTTCTGGCACGTCGGTTATGCGGACACTTTGAAAACGACTCGATTTCGTTTTGAAAACGACTCGATCTCCCATCTCACTGACGCAGCTTACGATTTTCGCCTCGATTTTTTTGCCGATTTCGGAGCGCAAAAAACCGAGGGGGTCTATTCTTCGATCAGCATTCACACCCCGCTAAACCGGTGCCCGTGGACACTGTGATTCAGAGGACGAGGAATCGGAGCCCGAGGGGTTTCCGTGGAATGGCGCCTCGCTCACCGAGCGCTAGTGGTACATCGCCTATGGGATGGAGGACGTCGAGTGGGCGCCGTTCAGCGATGATCCGCCGCGGCCACCCCGGGCAGAGCCTCGACCAAGGCCATCCGCTCGCGTGATTCCCTTCCGAAAGCGGCGCGGCAGCGAATAACCTGGGAAATTTCCCCGGTTACGCGGTGATCCCCCAGGTGAGGATCGATTTTTACTTGGGACCGAAAGCGCTAATGAGCCCGATCAAAATGGGTATGAGCGCGACGCAAGCCCACAAACCTGGTGCGCTAGAGCTTAGGCCAGCAACGAGGATCCAGAGGCCAAAGCCCACGATGAAGGCCGAGATCGCATAGGCGACTGCTGTGTTCATCGGTCGATCCTCAAGCAATACGGGATCGATGTCCTCTAGGACTCGCGGCAGGCCAAAACGTTCCAACGACATGTCGCCGCGCGCAGTGCGTACGCTAAGGCTGTCGCGTGGGAGATCGCCGTCCAGGACCAGGGCCTGCCGGCGGCGCGGCTCGAGGCTGCCCGAGAGGCCACCGCGGAGGCCTGCCGCGAGCTGTTGCTGGCCGGCCATTCTCCGGTCAGTGCGACATCAGCAGAGAAGAACTTCAGCACGCTTCCGCAGGAGGTGGTGGGCCGATCGCTGGCCCTCGATCTGATCCACACCGTGCCGCTGTCGCTCCGGAAGATCACCAGGTACGGGAAGAGCAAATGAAGCGCCGGCTGATGCGGTAGTTATCCTTCGCACCCCTCCCCCAGTAGGCGCACTGAAAACGCACTGATGAATCCCTGAGGGGCTCCGTGTCTCCCGCGAGCCAAAGCGGCTCGTATGGGCTCAGGTGCGTGCCAAGTTACGCAGCGGTTTTCCGAGGGACACAGATAGCCGACGGCTACCAAAGGGAGACCGGACGCCGAGGTGCTGACAGGACCGTCTTTCGAGCGCCTTCTGTCTATTGGTGGGTGGGAGTTCGGCCCAAGTCATTGATCATTTCCAAATAGTCCTGAAGTTTCAATGGCGGTTCTTGCGAAAGGAGGTCTGCGGCTGGCTTGGGGCTCTGGGGCGGCAGCAGCGGCGACTTTTGAGAGGCGTTTGAAGCGGCGTGTACGTTTCTCGTCCCAGATGAAAGCCGATTCCGAGGCGCCAGATCGATGCCGTGTCTCAACTGGGCAGACGCGTGAAACACCAGCGAGCCGCCCAACCGTAGACTGCCACCATAACCGGAATCGGGGTAGCATAGTGTCCCTCAGGAGCGCGTGCTCATGGAGCAGGAGCGACCAGGCAGGGTCGGACGCAGGCTCGCAGCCATAGTCGCGGCTGATGTGGCGGGCTACTCGCGGCTCATGGGCCTCGATGAGGTCGGCACCGCCCGCACCCTCCGAGAACACCGCAAGGCTACCGACGCTCTCGTGGCGAAGCACGGCGGTCGGCTCGTCAAGACCACGGGAGACGGCGTGCTGCTTGAGTTCCCCTCGGTGGTCGATGCGGTCGAATGCGCCGTGGCGATGCAAACGGTGATGGCCGAGCGGAACACCGGTGTGCCCGAGGACCGGCGTATGCTGCTTCGGATCGGGGTTAACCTCGGAGACATCCTCATCGAGGGCGAGGATATTCTTGGCGATGGTGTCAACGTCGCGGCTCGGCTTGAGGGCATCGCGGAGCCGGGCGGCATCTGTCTCTCGTCGTCCGCTTACGAACAGGTTCACGGCAAAGTCGCAGTCGAGTTCACTGACCTCGGCGAACAGAAGCTCAAGAACATCGCTCGACCGATCCGAGCCTATACGGTCGGCCTGAGCGCGAATGCTCATCAAAGCGCCCCGCTGCCATCTTCAGCTCCGCATCTGTCTATCGTGGTGCTGCCGTTCGCAAACATCGGCGGCGATCCTGAGCAAGAGTACTTCGTGGATGGCGTGACCGAGAGCCTGACCACGGACTTATCGCGCATCAGTGGCTCGTTCGTGATTGCGCGTAATACTGCGTTCACTTTCAAAGGCAAGCCCGTTGACGTAAAGAAGCTAGGACGTGAGTTGAACGTCCGCTATGTGCTTGAAGGTTCGATGCAGCGCGGCGGTAACCGGCTTCGGGTAAATGTCCAGCTGATCGACGCCGAGACCGGAAATCACCTGTGGGCCGAGCGCTTCGACAAACCGGTCGCCGACCTCTTCGATATGCAGGACGAAATTGTATCGCGGCTCGCCAATACGCTGAACGCGCAATTGATTGCGGTCGAAGCGCGGCGAGCAGAGCGTTCTCCCCATCCCGACGCGACTGACTTGTGTTTCCAAGGCGCTGCGTGGTTCAACAGGGGCCGAACCCCCGAGTACATGGCACAAGCGCGCGGCTTCTTTGAACGGGCCTTGGCCCTCGAACCGGGAAATGTTGAGGCACTCGTCGGCGCAGCGCGAGTTAATTTTGCAATTGGCGCCAACCTCTTTTTTAACGACAATCGGATAGAACATCTCACCGCAGCCGAGGCGGCCGTCACAAAGGCGCTGTCCTTGGCACCGAACCATCCCATGGCTCATTGCGTCTTGGGCCTTGGGCAAACTTTTACGAACCGAGCGGCTCAAGGTATCGCCGAATGCGAGCGGGCGTTGACGCTGGATCGGAACTTGGCCCAAGCGCACGCTAATATCGGGATTGCAAAGCTTTATCTCGGGCGGGGCGAGGAAACCGAAGCCCATGTGGAGCAGGCGCTCCGTCTCTCTCCCCACGATACACACATCTACATCTGGAATATGCGTGTCGGTCTCGCCAAATTTTGGCAGGGCGCCGACGCTGAAGCGCTTGTTTGGCTGCACCGGAGCCTTGAGGCCAACCGAAATTACCCCCTTGCGCATTTCTATCTGGCGGCTGTCTTGGCGCACGTCGGTGACCTGGATGAGGCACGGGCTACAGCGCAGGCGGGCCTTGCGCTTAATCCGAGCTTCAGTATCCGCCGCTTTCGCATTAACACCCCAAGCAACCATCCCGTGTATCTGGCCGGACGCGAGCGCCTTTGTGAGGGCCTGCGGATGGCCGGGGTGCCGGAAGAGTGAGGGCTTAGGGATTAGGGCAGCCGATGTCAGACCCTATTGCAGTCAGCCGACGCCTCGTCGCAGTCTTCGCAGCGGATGTTGAGGGCTACAGCCGGCTCATGGGCGCTGACGAGGTCGGCACGCTCCAAGGGCTGACCGAACGGAGGGCGATCCTCGACCGGTACATTGGGGACACAGGGGCCGCATAGCAAATACGGCGGGCGACAGTGTCCTTGAGGGGTCTGTGCGCAAAGCGGCAGGGAAGGTTCGCATCACCATGGAGCGGTAGCGTGCGCTATTTCTTTGCGGACTACATTCTCGACACCGTCCGGCGAGAGCTGCATCGTGGCCCCGATGTGGTCCCTACCGCACCGCAGGTTTTCGATCTGCTCGATTACTTGGTCCGCAACAGGGAGCGCGTCGTCAGCAAAGACGATCTCGTGAACGCAATTTGGAACGGACGTATCGTATCCGACGCGGCGCTGACGACCCGTCTAAACGCGGCGCGAAGCGTGATCGGCGATACCGGCGAAGAACAGCGCCTGATCAAGACGCTGCCGCGAAAGGGCTTTCGGTTCGTTGGTGCGGTGCACGAAGGGGATAGGCCTTCTGGTACTGTGGTCGTCCCAAACAGCGGCGTGGAAGCGCCAAAGCCCGCACTCGCGCTCCAAGACAAGCCTTCCATCGCGGTATTGCCGTTCGAGAACATGAGCGACGATCCCGAGCAGGAGTATTTTGCGGACGGAATGGTCGAGGAGATCACGACGGCGCTCTCCCGCTTCAAATGGTTGTTCGTGATTGCACGCAATTCGAGCTTTACGTTTAAAGGCAAAGCCGTTGATGTAAAGGAGGTCGGACGCAGGCTCGGCGTGCGCTATGTCCTCGAGGGATCTGTTCGCAAGGCGTCCGGGAAAGTTCGCATCGCAGGACAGTTGATCGATGCGGTGACAGGCACGCACATTTGGGCAGACAGGTTCGAGCGTGACCTGACGGATGTTTTTGCACTTCAGGACGAAGTGACGGTCGCCGTTGTCTCAGCTATTCAGCCAAAGTTGCTTCAAACGGAAATTGCCATGGCGACGCGGCGGCGATCAGAGAACCTGTCCGCCTATGATTTTTTTCTCCGAGCCCTGCAACAGTATTACCAACCGACCCGCGAAGGGGTGGCCGAGGCGATAAGGCTGGCTCATCGCGCCCTGGAGTTGGACCCTGGGTTTGGCCTTGCCGCGGCTCTGGAAGGTGCCGGCCACGGGCTCAACGTCCTTCATGGCTACGCCATCGATCCTCAACGCGACCGCAACGAAGCAGTTCGGCTTCTTCGCTTGGCATTGAGCCTCGACGATAACGATCCAGAAACGTTAGCATGGGCTTGCCTGATCTCGGCGTACCACGTCGGCGACTGTGAAAGCGCGATCGAAATGGCTGACCGGGCGGTCGCGCTCAACTCCAATTCATATTGGGCATGGAATTGCAGAGGCAATGTCTATAGAATTGCGGGGCTGCCGGAGGAAGCGATCCGGAGCTTTGAACACGCCCTTCGCGTGAGCCCGGTAGACCCGCGCCTACACCGAGCGCTTTCTGGGATGGGCGTCTCCTTTATCGAGCTTTGTCGCTTTGACGAGGCAATCGCCGCAGGGAAGAAAGCCCAACGTCAGAACCCCTCCTATTCGCCAGCTTACCGCTGTCTCGCATCCGCCTTCGCCCATCTCGGACGCGACGTTGAGGCCCGTGAGGCGGCGGCGCGTCTGCTTGAGACCGATCCTGCATTTACAATATCTTCGTGGATCGCTCGGGGCGGACAATCAAACGCGAAGCTGATGACTGAGGGTCTTCGGAAAGCGGGGTTGCCCGAATGAACCCGATGCCCCGCCTCGCTCCCTGTGACGAACACGCGGCCCTGTGAACCTTGGCGGCGGCTTGTTGGCCCTTTTGCGAAGTATCCGCTTGCCCCGTCGAGGTCCGCGGGGAGGGAATAGCGGACTCGATTTGCTCACGTTGAGTTCTTCGCATTTTGACCCATTTGAGACATGGTCAAACTTCGTCGCGCACCTCGAGGAGTTAGATCAGTAAGCCGAAATGCGGAAACAAGTAGTTCGTGGTGGAGACCTATTCACGTCGGCGCAAGCTTCATCATTGCGAGCGCCGCTCGACCGTTGGGCCCATACGGATGGCCGAGCGATTCCGCCATCTCCAGATGATGATAGTTGGGTGATTCGATCACTTGCACGGGTTTACCTGCAGCTTTGACCGCAGCGGCGAAGTCACGGCTCTGGCGCTGAAAATCAGGGCTCTCGAGCGTGCCATATGTGACAGTAATCGGCGCGTGTAACTTGTCGATGTGCCGCTGTGCACTCATCGCGTCGGCCATCGAGTCAGTGAAATTTACATAGCTGCGGCGCCAGGAGAGACGAACGGCCGTCATGTCGTACAAGCCGCTCATGCACAATCCGCCCTTCACGATGTTTTCAGGAAGCCCGAACTCATTCTGCCAGTCTGTGGTAAGAGCGACGCCACAGAGATGTCCCCCCGAAGAGTGGCCCCCAACAAAGACACGCTCCGGATCGCTATCGAAGCTCGCGGCATTCTTGTAAACCCACGCGATTCCCTTCCGCACTTGGGCGGCCATCGTCCCGAGGTCTCCACCGGCCTCCTTAATGGCAATGAAATCCAGTGCCACATAGTGGGCGCCAGCATTGATGAACATCTCGGCGGGGTAGCCATACCCGGCTGCTGAACCTACCAGCCAGTTGCCACCATGGATAAAGACGAACACCGGCGCTTTAGGGCGGCTGGTTCGGTAAATATCGAGCTTCTCGATTTCGGTCGGCCCGTAGGCAACGCGCTGCGGGGCACCGATACGGGCCCGCACAGCTTCACTGTTGCTGCCAAGACGTTTGCCTACATCGGCGATAAGGGGTTCGTAGTAAACTTGGTCGTAGGACGCGTCGAGTTCGAGCTGGTCGTAGTCCATGAAGACCAACTGTCCTTTGTGATGCGGCGGCGGCCCCACCTGACATCCTTCGGCGAAAGCCGACGTCGTCGCCATGACCGCGGCCGTTCCCAGCATGGTCCTGCGGTTGATCTGCTTCACTTGACCCTCCCCATTGCCGAATGATGTTGCGGCAGCGAGCAGGGTACATAATGATCGGGTAAATGTCTGCCTTTGGCCCGTTTGAGACATGCCGACTGCCCACGAAAATGTCCGTTATTTGGGGTGGACTCAACCGGTCGATGCAACACTCTGATCTTTTAGCAGAGATGGAGTGTGGACATGAAGCGGCGACGTCGCATCTATTATTCTGCGGTTCAGCGGTCTGAGATCTGGGATCGCTGGCAGGCTGGCGAGTCGATGAAGTCCATCGGGCGTCGGTTTGACCGGGCATCGTCGTCGGTTTTTTCCGTGATTTCGCCAACGGGTGGCATTCGTCCACCGGTTCGGCACCGCGCCAAGCAGGCGCTTACGCTCTCTGAACGAGAGGAGATTTCTCGATGGCTCAGCATGCGCCGCTCGATGCGGACGGTAACCTCAGAGTAAGAACCGACGAGGTGCGCCAAGCGCTGGAATTCTATAAGGAGTTGATCGCAGCCGCCGGACGTCGCGGCATGGGATGATTCCTCGAACAACAAGTGGCTGATTTCCGGCCGCGGCGCACTCATCATGAATTCCCCGAGTGTGAATGCTGACGGAAAGATGACCCCCATCGGCGTCATCGGGACCCCTCCAGCCGATTGATTTCATTGAATTGGAATGATGGGCCCCCCACGCCGATCATGGTTTCGACCCCACGCCGAAACACACCGGGTGACCGTCGCGGATATCGAGGATGGATCAAGAAAAGCTCTGAATGAGCGGGCTCACCGATCAGCAGGCTCGGCAACGCCCGACGGGTCTTTGATGAACCCGGTCACCGGAAATTTGCCGGCGCGGACGGTCTTAACCGTCGCCCACGCTTCGGTTCGGCCCGAGCGATATGGAGCACGCGCTCGCTTCGAGATGATGCCTTCGTAGGTGAGCTTACCCGCATGCTCAAAAAGCGCTTGCCCGCTTGTGACAGTAGAGGCGATAGACGGAACGATCCTCCTCGATTGCCTCGACAATAGGCGCCGCAATAGCCGGGACATTCGCTCTCGAATTCGCCGCAGACCTCCTTCTCGGTCTTGGCTTTCTCCAGGGCCACAACCTAGGCTTCGGTGAGCACAAGGCCCTCCTGGGCCATCCTGGCTTCGAGCGCCTTGAGACGAGCCGTGGTGTTCGCCAGATCGTGGCGCAACCAGACGGCCCGCACGCCGAACGGCGAGATCGACAAGCCCTGTTTCTTCAGCTCGTTGGAAACCCGCACCTGGCCCCAGATCGGTTGTTCGATCCCCAGCGCCACTACGGCCGCTTCGATCTCAGGCGCGACACGGTTCTTGAGGACCGGTTTCTTCCGGCTGATCTCGGCAAGCGCCAACTCGCCGCCTTTGTCATACCGTTCCTTGAATCGGTAGAAGCTGGCGCGACTGTATCCCATCATCCTGCAGGCCTGGCTGACATTGCCTAACTGCTTGGCCAGTTCCAACACCCCGATCTTCGCGCGAGTGACTTTCTGCTCTTGTGTCATGGTCGCATCTCCTGTGTGAGACGCTGCGGGCAGCGCGGGAGCGCAAGTTCGGTGAGCGCTCCCGCTCGCCCCGCGGCTCCATTCCCCACCAGCCCAAACCATTCTGTCAGAATAAATCGAGACATCTACAGGTCAGGCCATCCGACCTCAACCGCGTCATCGTCGACACCACGGTGCAGCCCAAGAACGTGATGTTTCCGACCGATGCCAGGCACCATGTGAAGGCGCTGCTATAATAGCCATACGCAATTATCTGCGACGCCAGCAATGCCGGCCTCGTCGCCGCCGGCTACAACTTCCGGCCTCTCCGCCGCTGGCTGCAGCTCTTGTTGCGGCAATCCTCGTCCAGCCCATTCTCCCGCTTCAGCTCGTGCCGAGCTGAAATCCGGGTATTCACGGACGACTAATTAGGAGCGCGCGCCGGCTCCATCAGTGCCCTTCCAAAGGCGCTGACCATTGCCGCGGCTTCCTCATCTCCGCGATCATGCAGAACGTGGTAGAGCATATCCATCCTCTCTCCGAATTCGGCAAGGAGCGATGGATCGCGCTCGCAAAGTACTCCCGCGATACAGAGGGCAAGCGCTTCTGTACCCATCTTAACTTGGGCTAGCGAGTCTGCGGCCATCTTCCGTCCTCTTTTGATTTGTGGTTGTTGTGTGTCCTACCGGTTTCTCTGGCTATCTCCTAACGTTGTTGGTGTAACGGCTGCCATTTCCATCGACCAACGCAACCATCCGCGAGCGTCTTAACAGATCGTCCGATATCTACAGATTGACCATGCCCAGCTTGGGCTAGCACGGCGTTCAGTGCAGCTTCACGCGAATGACTAGTCCGCGTGCGTTATTCTGCTCTCAGCTTGTCTCGTGTCATCCCGCGGGCTCGATCTGCTTTCCCGAACAGCAACCGATCACCCACTGTGGCGTCGATCGGTATAAAACTGTCCCAGCTCTTTGCGCGCGCCGCCCCGCGGCGACGATCTCGCTCTTGGGCCTCTTCGTCGCCTCTCTGGTGATGCCGCGGCGTCCTCTCCTCGGCATCGACTCGGCGCACGAACGTCGTGCTCTGGGCGGATCCACATCCTCCTTCCTGCCGCTCATCCATGTCTTAGGACCAGGCCCCGAAGGGCCTAGGCGAGAACCACCTAGGCGAGGCCAAATCGGTTTCAAGTATCCGGTGAAGAAATTTTGGCAATCTTCAGACTCGAGCGCTAAGGCGCGATCGGTAGAGCGTAACCGGCATGAGGCCCCACCTCACCGCGCGGTTCGCTTGAGAGAAGCCTGCAAGGTTATCAGCAATAGGAAAAGCGGCTTTTCGTACGAACAAGACGTTCACGCCGGGGCGCGTGCGATGCGATGTCTGCTACGCACGAATATCGGCGACATGCCGGAAGAAACGGCGCTAAGTAACGGATCTAGGTCGGCGAAATAGCCCGACGGGGGGGCGCGCCTCTGATGCGGTGGACGCAACAGATCCTCACGTCCGGCCCTCGCCGGCGCTACCAGTGCCGGCTCGCGGCTAACGCGCGAGGCGTTTTTCCACGCGCTGGCGACTGTTGCCGACCTTCTTAACCGCCTTCTTCACGGCGGCTGCCGATCGGCCGGTTTTCTTGGCCTCATATCCCACTTCGTATTTCTGCCCGCCGGCCACGCGAGCACGGTCCTGCTTGCGTCCGCGCGCCGTCTGCTTCTTCGCTGCCATCGTCTTCTCCTCTTGCGAGATTGGTGGCATTCCAACGCTGCAAGGATTCGTGGGTTCCAGAACGATTCCTGCTGTGCCAGTTTGAATCAGCTTGTTGTTGCGTTGGAGTTCGTGCGTGGCGTTTCAGCGTCGGAAACGGGCGGCGATCGGCGTCAAGGCGCCGTTCCCCGGCTGGTCCCTGGCATCCTTGATCGAGAAGATACCTTCCGGCGCTCGATAGATTCGCGAAATCAAGTTCGACGGCTACCGCGCCCAGGTTCATCTGGCGAACGAATCCGTGAAGGTCTTCACTCGCCGTGGCCGCGACTGGGCTCGCCGCTTCAAGAATGTCGCAAACGACGCCTGGCACATCAAGGCCGGTTCGGCCATCCTCGACGGCGAGATTGTTGTCCCGGCCGCCGACGGCACGACGGACTTCTCGGGATTGCAAAACGAGCTCAAGGGCAAGTCCACCAGTATTGTTCTGGTCGCCTTCAATCTCCTTTACCTGAATGGTCGTGAACCGCGGAAGCTGCCGCTCTTGCAGCGGAAGGCAGAGCTGAAGAAGATTATCGCTGGCACCGAGATCGAGTTCATCGAAAACTTCGAGATCGACGGATGCGAGATGTTTGCGCACGCTTGCAAGGTCGGCCCGGAGGGCGTGGTCTCGAAGGTCCGCGACGGCAAGATCGCGCAGAGATTCAAGCGTCAGTACGCCAAGCTGACCTCTGACGAGGTCATGGTGTTTGCGCTTCTCCGCAAGCGTCTCGGCTGCCCTGAAGCCCGTCGCCTGAGCCCCGCATACCAGTCGGCGTAGGGCGTATTCTTGACCGGGTGCCGGTTGAAGTCCGGCGCGCCATCCTTCCAAACCGGCCCTCGCTCGCCGAGATTGCGCTTCGCCTCGTCGACCTGTCGGTGCGCGGCGGTCTCAGCTTCCTGATTTTCGGCTGCCTTGGCCGCCTTCATTGCACGGCGCGCATCCATCGGCTGCTCCACCAGCCGCGCCTTTTCGTGACGAGCAAGGCCCGGGTCGCTCATCCGCCAGAGTTTTCCGCGGACGACGAAGTACCGCCCGTCGGGGGTCACGTGATGCTTGAGACCTGACATGCGCTTTCCCTGACGCGAATTGACTTCGCTCCGGCATCCTTCAGCGCCTCGGAAACCTTTCGCGGATCGCCGCCATGGAAATCCACGGACACCCGATCGCGCCTTTGAGCTTATGTTGCCCATCCGGCTCCGGGATATCGGCAAGCAGCAGAAATTGCTCGTGCGTGGATTGCAAAGCCACTCGGTTTTTGAGTGAACCTACATAATGACCAAGATGCAGCGGGCCCGTGGTTCGGTCCCCGGTCAGAATGATCGGCTTCGAAACAGACATCGGACGAACTCCTAGGTAGGAGCCGCCGCAACCGAAAGGCAATGAAACGGCGTCGCCTGCGGGAAACGGCGGCGACTATCGACAGTCGAGATGATGGATCTTGGCATGACGATGTGGCCGCTCCTTGCAAGGAGCGTCACCAGATCGAACGACGATGGTTCTTAGCGCCAATCATGAAGGAGCTCATGCCATATGAAGCGAGAAGCGGCAAGCGTTTTGCTACGAATCCCCATATCACAGCGAGCGGAGATGCGACTTCGTACTCTCCGGTAAGGTGCGCTGCTTCGCTACCTACAAGCAGCGCCAGCAAGCAACGGCGCCCCTAAACTTCAGTCGGCCGGCTGGACGAATTGGCCGCCAGGGATTGGGATTTGCCGCGACCTTAGCCATACGCGATGATATTGACCAGGGAGAGATCTACGTGGACCGACATGACCTGATGCGAAAGATGCTGGCCTCCGTGGCCGGCGTCGCCGACATTTACACCGACGCAAACGATTGCGCCTCCTCCGTCGCCGCCGCCTACACCCTCTCGGTATCCCCTCTTCGGGGACCGACGTAGGCATCGTCGCCATGGCATCCTGCGCGCGCGAGCGCTGAAGGCATCTGCGACGATGTCTGCGAGACGGAGGTCTGCCGCCGACGGGGAGCTGGTGGTTGAGATCCCTGCCGACTACGAATCGTGAAGTCTCTTTGTTCTCCGTCGTCTGAGTGAACGCCCGGCCGTTGTCAGAAGTCCATCGGCGGCGTCGACGGGGTCGCCTCTGCCTTCTTGGGCTTGTCGGCCATCCGCTTCGCGACCAGAGCCACGGGAAGCGTCCGGCCACAATAGGAAAATAGCACTCGCCTCTTGACAGTGCCACTGGTCGTCCCAAATCAGACATTAGAGGGGCGACCGTGATCCCTTGCTCGCCCCCTCAACAAAGGACGAAGGGTAGCAAACATGATCATGGGATTTGCCGATCCATTCGACAAGTTGCTCGAACTACAACGCTCGCTAGAAGGGACCTTGTCCAGCGACTGGCTGCAAGATCTTACTACCAGCCGCGGGCCATTCCCACCCATTAACGTTTTCCAGCAGGGCGACGACATCCTGGCCGTCATCGAGTTGCCGGGCGTAAGCAAAAGCGACCTGCAGATCCAGGCCAAGGAAAACTCCATCCGCGTCTTTGGTAAGAAGGCGGTCGACTATCCTGAGGATGCGAGTCTGCACCGCCGCGAACGCGTGTCGGGCGAATTCGACCGGAATCTGTCGTTCCCGGTGCAAATTGAGCCAGACGGCATAAAAGCCGAATATCGGGATGGCATATTAGCGCTGTTCCTGCCGCGCGCGGAAAGCGACAAGCCACGTGTCATTGAAATCACCTGAGACCGCAACCGCCGCCACTGCTTCGGCCCTCGAAGGGACGGATTGGCGGAGCTTTGGGGAGATAAATCATGCCTTCCAACAAGGAACTACAGGTCGCGCAAAAGCGCGAGTTGGACAAGAAAGAAGAGACGACCATTCCTTCCCGGATATTTCTCCCGAACGCAGACATCTATGAGACCAAGGATGGACTCAACGTGGTTCTCGAGATGCCTGGCGTGGATAAAAACAGCGTAGATATCCGGGTCGAAGACGGTGTCCTCAAGGTCGACGGGAAGCTCGATTTTTCCAAATATCGGGGCCTTCAACCACTCTACACGGAGTACAATGTCGGCCACTTTTCGCGGAGCTTCCGGCTGTCTGGCAAAATCGACCAAGGCAAGATAGCTGCTGAACTCAAGGATGGCGTGTTGTCACTGACACTTCCGTTGGCTGAGAAGGCCAAACCTAGATCCATCCAGGTCAGCTGAAATAAGCCAAAAAGCGGGCCGGGGCTTCTGGTGTGAAGCCCCGGCGCGCTTGATATCGGGTCTCCATGCCCCCTTCAGACTTCACTCGTATCCAGTTCGGGTCTTAAGGACTTAACGGGTGAGCTAGGGTGCATCGGGCCTGCTATCCAGCTCCGAAATAAGTTGGATCAGATGGTGTCCACGAACACTGTCCGGTTGTCCCACGATCAAACCGGTCGCGGTATGCGGCTAGGCAGAGCGCGGCGTCGTCGCCGCCGCGAGGTACGAAGCCCGCAAATTCGGTGTTCGCTCTGCCCCGACTTCCTCCTTCAGATTTCAACGCCCGCCCAGCCCTTCACCGCCGGTGCCATGGAGCGGCGACGGCGGCAAAAGCAAGAACTCGAGTTGAGCGGCCCCTGGACGGGCGTCCGGTCGGCTTCGCCTCGCGCTTGCCTAGGCTGCGAGCCGATCAGCCAAGCGGTCCCGAAGTTCGTCCAGCAGTTTCTGCTCGCGCTCAATCCGGCTTCGGTACAGCTCGCGCTCCTTCTCGGTTTTCGAACTCGCCAGCAGCAGGCG
Source organism: Pseudomonadota bacterium (assembly GCA_023388935.1). GTDB lineage: Bacteria > Pseudomonadota > Alphaproteobacteria > Rhizobiales > Xanthobacteraceae > Bradyrhizobium. Next base: position 14,680 of record JAEWFG010000110.1, read on the forward strand.
ATAGTGGGAGATGACCTTCTCGCTGCCGCGGATCAGCAGGGCGCGGACATTGGTCATGGCGCAGCCTCGAAGTTCGCCGACGGGGTCGATCCTTTCGGCATGGTAAACGCGACCGGGAAGGCTTCGGAAGCGAGCGCCTCGAGGGCGGCCTGCTCCTCCGAAAGACGCCGTTCGATGAACTGACGTTCGAGGTCCGACAGCCGGGTCTTCAGCAGGCGGCGATAGCGGTGAATATTGTTGCGGTGCGCACGGATGCGGGCAAGATCTTCGTCAAGCATCGTCGTCACTCCAGACGGTCTTAATTGTCCTTTTCGGTTTCGAGATACGGGAAATGAATTCCCGGCACAAAAATATTCGGAGCGATTTCGTTGTCAAGACGGCATCCACTCTCGTTGGAGCGCTTCGGCACCGCCTCCCCTCTCTCCAAAACATTTTTCGAGCCACCTCTTGAATTGTTTTGCCGTTTTTCTAAGTCGTTTTTCGCCGCGAGAGCGGTGTGCCGGGCGCCTTCACGGGTCCGGCGCGGGCGCCGGCCGGGTGTCTAGGGACCCCACGGGAACCCAGTCTGCGCTCCTTCGTATCCATCTTGCTCCATGGAGGACTTGGTTATGAGGACTACATTTGACTTCGCGCCGCTGTGGCGCTCCAGCATCGGCTTCGATCACCTGGCCAACCTCGTCGACAGCTCGCTGCGCCACGCAACCGATGACAACTACCCACCCTACAACATCGAACGCTCCGGCGAGGACCACTACCGGATTTCGCTCGCCGTGGCCGGCTTCGGCGGCGACGACATCACCGTCACCGCCGAGCAGAACGCGCTGACGATCGAGGGCAAGAAGCCCGAGGAGGCGGCCGGCGAATACCTATACCAGGGCATCGCTGCGCGTCCGTTCCGGCGCGTGTTCAATCTCGCCGACTACGTCCAGGTCAAACAGGCTTCCTTTAAGGACGGCCTCCTGATCATCGACCTGGTTCGCGAGGTGCCAGAGGCGATGAAGCCGCGCAGGATCAACATCGCCGGAGGCGCATCTCCCTCGCCACAGATCGAGCAGAAGCAGGCCGCCTAACGCTTGATCGAGGCAACGACGGCGGAGCGCGGCAGCGCGGATGCTCGTCCGCGCTCCCTGTCTCGTGCAGGAAGGAGAAACAACCATGGCAGTTCGTGATCTCATTCCCTGGTCCAGAAGCCAGGAGCTTGCGCCCACGCGCGACAACTACGACCCGTTCATGACCTTGCATCGCGAGATGAACCGTCTGTTCGACGACGTCTTCCGCGGCTTCGGCACAGCCGGCCTATCACCGCTCATGGAGGGACGGCTCGGCTGGCCGAAGCTCGAGGTCGGCGAGACCGATAAGACGCTGACAATCTCGGCCGAGCTGCCCGGCATAACGGAGAAGGACGTCCAGATCGAAATTACGAACGGTGTCCTGACCATCCGCGGCGAGAAGAAGGACGAGCGAGCCGCTGAGGGCACGCACTTCACCGAGCGCTACTACGGCGCTTTTGAACGGCAGATCCCCTTGGACGACATCGAGGAGGACAAGGCGGAGGCTTCGTTCAAGAACGGCGTCCTGACGATCTCGCTGCCGAAGACCGAGAACCCGCGGACGCGCGTCAAGCGCATCGCCATCAGCACCCAATAACGACGGATCCCAGCGGCGGCATCCCGGCCCATCTCAAACCATCCCGAACAAAGGAGCGTAAGGGAGGCAACCTATGAGCAAAGCAAGTACGAGCACCGGCAGACTCAATCACGTTTTCCATTCGGCCGCGCATTACGCGTCGCCGGAGGACATCCTGAACGATGAAAAGATGTCCACGCCCGAAAAGCGGATCATCCTGTCGTCCTGGGCGTCCGACATGTTCGCAGTCGAATCCTGCCCGGCGCTGCGGGAAATTCCCGGCATGGGACACACACGATCCGACTCGCCGAAATCCTAGCGGCGCTGCGCCGTCTTGACGGCGAGGACGATCCACCCCCTCCGGGCGGTGTCCCGATGCGACTGCGCGGCCTTGGGCCGCGCAGCGGAGGGCGGAACGACGTTCACGCACGCTACGGCTCATGATCGTGCTGCCGGGAACGCAGCGAAGCATCTCATGGAGGAATTCGCCTTCCTGAGGTGACCTTATGAACTTTAGTTCTCGAAGCGCTTCAGCAATCGCAAGGGCTTCCCTGGCCGTCGTCACATCCATCAGTAGCCGAAAGCTCGGGTGTGTTCCTGCTCCCGAAAACAATAGTGTATAGCATCCTCGCGTATCCCTTTCCTTCCGCGAAATACTGGCGCTTCGTGGTGGCAATGGAGAGCGCATTCCTGCGAGATCCTAATGAACTGGGCTCGACCACTCGCTTAGGCTGAGCTCGCCGCAGCCTGACTTACTTCCGGGCTTTCCTGCATATCAACCTGGGCGGTCGTCGGCGAGCACTTCCGACCCGAAACCCTAGCCTGCCCTACCGAATGGCGCGGGCAGGATGGCAATGCTGTTGCGATAGATCAATGCCGCCAGCCCTCGCGGGCCGCACGGTCTCCCGCGCGCCAGTCAGGTGATAACTGCATGCAAGAAAAGCATCTGGGGAGGCGCATTGCTGGACCTCGCAACGGCGCTGGAGAGGGTCTATGTGGAGGGCGCATGCCAGTGCATCGCAGACGGGCTGGAGCTTTCCGTTGGGCGCGACAATCCTCTCCGGCGGCGTGAACTTCAGTGTGTTCTCGCGACAGGCCACGCGGATTGAAGTGTTGTTGTTTGACGATCCCGCGGCGGCACAGCCGACGTCCGTGATTGACCTCGATCCGCGCACGCATCGCACCTACCATTACTGGCACATTTTCGTACCGGGAATCGGGGCCGGCCAAGTCTATGCGTATCGCGCCTTCGGTCCTTTCGATCCGGGGCGGGGCCTGCGTTTCGATCCAAGCAAGGCTCTGCTCGATCCCTATGGGCGGGCCGTCATCGTGCCCGAGTTGTACCAGCGGCAGCGCGCGAGCGAATACGGAAAGAGAGACGAGATTGCGATGAAAAGCGTGGTGGCAGACCTAGCCACTTACGATTGGGAGGGCGACACGCCGCTTCATCGCAGCTTTGCATTGACGATCATCTACGAAATGCACGTCGCCGGCTTTACGCGACATCCCAGTTCGGGAGTCACGGCGGAGCTGCGAGGCACTTATGCCGGTATGATCGAGAAGATCCCGTACCTCCGGGATCTCGGGATCACCGCGGTAGAGTTGCTGCCGGTATTCCAGTTCGATCGGCAGGATTCCCCAGGGGGCCTTGCCAATTATTGGGGATATTGCCCGGTATCGTTCTTTGCGCCGCATGCCGGTTACAGTTCGCGCAGGGACGCCCTCGGCCCGCTCGACGAGTTCCGTGATCTCGTCAAGGCGCTCCACCGCGCCGGCATCGAGGTGATCCTAGATGTCGTCTACAATCACACCGCTGAGGGCGATGCGGGAGGGCCCACCCTTTGCTTCCGTGGCCTCGCCAATGAGGTATATTACATGCTCGACCGGGACCGTGCGGAATACGCCAATTACAGCGGCACCGGAAACACGCTGAACGCCAATCAGGCGATCGTTCGACGCATGATTCTCGACAGCCTGCGCTACTGGGTCGCCGAGATGCATATTGACGGTTTCCGTTTCGATCTCGCCGCGATTCTGGCACGCGACGAAAATGGTCGTCCGCTCGACAATCCGCCGTCCCTCTGGGACATCGAAACTGATCCCGTCCTCGCCGGTACTAAGCTCATCGCGGAGGCCTGGGACGCCGCCGGGCTCTATCAGGTTGGGACCTTCATCGGCGACAGCTGGAAGGAATGGAATGGCCGCTTCCGCGACGATGTCCGCCGCTTTGTCAAGGGGGACGGGGGAACGGTCGGAATGCTGGCGCAGCGTATGCTTGGCAGCCCGGATATTTTCGAGCACCGTGAACGGGAACCGGAACAAAGCATAAATTTCGTGACATGCCACGACGGCTTCACCCTAAACGACCTAGTTTCGTACAACAGCAAGCACAACGAGGCGAACGGCGAAGCGAACCTTGATGGCATGGGCAACAATTTCTCCTGGAATTGCGGGATCGAGGGGCCCAGCGAGGATGTCGCGGTCGAACGGCTGCGCCGCCGTCAGGTGAAGAACTTCATGGTCACGATGCTGACCTCAATCGGCACCCCGATGCTGCTGATGGGCGACGAAATGCGCCGCACCCAGCGGGGAAACAACAACGCCTATTGCCAGGATAACGAGGTCAGCTGGCTCGACTGGAGCCTGTTCGACCAGCATCGGGATCTCCATCGTTTCGTGCAAACGCTGATCGCTCATCGCCTCAGAGGAATAGAGATGGGAAAGGACAGCTTTGGTTTGAGCCTCAACGAGTTGCTGCGCCGCGCCGAGATTGACTGGCATGGCGTGCGGCTCGGCCAGCCGGATTGGTCCGACGATTCGCACAGCCTTGCCTGCACCATTCGCCCCGGCCTGCATCGCTTTCCGTTCTGGTTGCACATGATGTCCAACGCCTATTGGGAGGCTCTCGACTTCGACCTGCCTGATGTGCCGGAAACAGCAATCTCCGGCTGGCAGCGCTGGATTGACACGGCCCGCGAGCCGCCGGAGGACATCTCTGATCCCCCGGGGGCCCCGCTGGTGACTGGAACGCACTATCGCGTGATGGCGCGCTCCATGGCAACGTTGTTCGTGCCCATCGATAGCCGCTCGACACCAGCGTCTGAGTTAAAAAACTCAGTTGAACAAGGATGGTCTTAGTGAGTGAAGCAACGAAGAATGCGGAGCTTCTTGCTCGCTACTGCTGCGGACAGAGCCGATTTTCCGGCGATCCTGACGCCCTATACGAACGACATCTCTTGTTCGACAACATTGTTGCGCCGCCTGCTGCCGGAAAGCGCGAGATGTTCGAAGCGGCCGCGCGTTCGGTACGGGATGTGCTGTCGCAACGCTGGATTCGGACCGAAAACACCTATGACCGCGAGAACCCGAAACGAGTCTACTATTTGTCCATGGAATTCCTTATCGGGCGGTCGCTCTCCACCAATATCGGGAACCTCCTGCTCGATCCGCTCGTGAAGGAAGTCGCCGCTCGGGAGAACATCGATTGGCTCGGCGTGCTCGAACAAGAGCCCGATGCCGGGCTGGGAAACGGCGGGCTCGGGCGCTTGGCGGCTTGCTTTCTCGACTCAATGGCGACGATGCAGCTTCCAAGCATGGGCTATGGGCTGCGTTATGAATACGGCATGTTCAAGCAATCCATTCGAGATGGCTGGCAACACGAAGAGCCGGACAACTGGCTGCGCCGTCAAGACCCATGGGAGGTCCCGCGCCCCGACGAGGCGGTCGAAGTTAAGTTGAATTGCTCAACCGGGCTGCAGGCCGGGCGTCTGCAGCCCGTTGCGGGCCGACCCTCTTCACTGGTCGGCATACCATTTGATCGGCCGGTCATCGG
>JAEWFG010000134.1 GCA_023388935.1 Pseudomonadota bacterium
ATCGTAGGGTGGGCAAAGGCGCCATGGCGCCGTGCCCACCAATCCGCCGCCGATAGTGGTCACCTTCGCTTTGCCCACCCTACGATCTCGTCGTTGAGGCCGGGATCAACGCTCGCTTACCCGGGACGACAGCGCCCCCCGCATTGACTCCCCCTCCCAAGTTGGGGAAAAGCGCGGCCGTGACGACAGCTCGCGACATCACCATGCCCTCCGGCGCCGCGCGCCGCCCCCTCGTCATGGCCGTGCTCGTCATCGCCGCGATGACGGTGCTGCGCATCGTCTACGCCTCGGTGATCGAGCTGCGTACCGACGAGGCCTATTACTGGACCTGGTCGAAGGAGGGAGCGCTGAGCTTCCTCGATCATCCGCCCATGATTGCATGGTTCATCCGTTTCGGCACCGCGATCTTCGGCGATACCACGCTCGGTGTGCGCTTCGGCGGCATCGTCGCGATGCTGGTGACGCAGCTCCTGCTCGCCGATATCGTCCGTCGCGTCACACACGATGCACGCGCGATCATGTTCGCCGTGCTGATGCCGGAGGCCGCGCTCTACTACGGCCTGCTGATGGCCAAGGTCGCGCCCGACGTTGCCCTGATCCCGTTTGCGGTGGCGATGATGTGGTCCCTGGTCCGGCTCGCGCAGAACGGCGACGGCCGCTGGTGGCTTGCAACCGGATTGTTCGCCGGGCTGTCGATGCTGTCGAAATTCACCGCGATCATGTTCGCGCCGGCGGTCGCCGCCTTTCTGCTGGTACCGGATTGGCGCTGGCGCTGGTTGCGCAGCCCTTATCCTTACCTCGCCGTACTGATCGCGATCGCAGTATTCTCGCCGGTCCTGATCTGGAACGCGCAACACGACTGGGCCTCGTTCCGCTTCCAGGGCGTGCGCGCCACCGCCAATTACGGCATCTCACTCCGCACCATCGGCGATTACATCGGTCTGCAATTCGGCCTCGTCGGCTTCGTCATGCTGCCGGTGGTGCTGTCTGGGCTCGTGATGACGGCGTGGCGCGGCTATCGCAAGCGCGAGCCGGTCGCGATTTTGCTGTCGACTGCCGTGCTTGTGCCGTTCCTCTATTTCCTCGCCAAGTCGATGACGCTCAGGATCGGCGATACCTGGCCGATGTTCATGTGGCCGGTTGGCTTTGCGGCCGCAGCCATTAACCTCACGATGCTGTCGCGTGAAGGCTGGTCGGCACGGATGATCGAGTCGTCGCTGTTCTGGGCCAGGACGGCCGTCGTCTCGGGTATCGCGTTTGTCGTCATCGTGTTTCTCTATTACGTCGCCGCGCCCTGGAATTTCCTCGGCAAGATCGATCCGATCGGCGCCGAGGCCGGCTACGAGCAGGTCGCGTCGCGTGCGCAGGCGGCGCTCGACGAGACCGGCGCGACCTGGATCGCGACCACGGACTATCGCACCTACGCCATGATGCGCTGGCTGTTCAGGGGCCGCGTGCCCGTGATCGAGATCAACGAGCGCGGCCGCTTCCAGGACTTTCGCGATCCCGGCATGGACCGGATCGAGGGACACGCCGGCATCTATGTCGGGCGTGAGCCGGACGATCGGTCAACGCTGTGGGACAATATCCCCGCCAAGCGCGAGCCACTCGGCCGGGTCGAACGCCGCTGGCGCGGCCTCGTGATCGACACCTACGCGCTGGACAAGCTCACCGGCTGGACGCCTGAGCTCTCGCCGCCAAAGAACTCGCCGCTGTTCCAATGGCGGGTGTTGGCAGGGGAATTTGAAAAGCGAATGTTGGCCTAACGAGGCGAGCGCTGGCCTCCTTCCTTCTCCCCTTGTTGTGGGAGAAGGTGGCGTGAAGCGCCGGATGAGGGATCTGTCTCCGCGAATTCAAATAAGATTGGACTCGTGGAGACAGACCCCTCACCTGTCTCGCAGGGGCAGCAAGCGCTACTCCTCGTCCTCTTTCTTCCGCAGCAGATCCGTCGCCAGATCCGACAGTTTCGGCTGCGGCAGCGCCGCGAACGGCAGCGGCCTTGTTACGTCGATTGCGGCGAGGCCCAGCCGCGCCGTCAGCAGGCCGTTCAGCATGCCTTCGCCGAGCCGCTGCGAGAGTTTCGCCGCGATCCCATGGCCGAGCATCTGCTGCACCAGGCTGTCGCTCGCGGCCATGCCGCCGGTGATGGCGAGGTGGGCGATGACGTGGCGGAGCAGGTGGATCATGCCGAGCGCGCCGGGCCGGCCGCCGTAGAGGTACGCGAGCTGGCGGATCAGGCGGAGCGAGGCGACGAACACGAACATCACGTCGATCAGCGCGCGCGGCGACACCGCGGTCACGATCGAAACGCGTTGCGCGGCCGACGACACCAGCCGCCGGGCCTCCGCATCCAGCGGCGACATCAATTCGCGTTCGGCGAGCCGGATCATGTCGGCGCCGTCGATGATCTCGCCGGTATGGCTTTCCAGCGTGGCGCGGGCGCGCGCGAGCTGCGGGTTCTGGTGCGCGATCTTCAGGAGGTCCTGCACGATCACGCGGCTCTCCTTGCGGTCGTCGCTGGCAAGGACGGCGGCTGCGCGCTGATGCAGTTTCTCGATCGTCGCAAGGCGCGCCAGCCCAAACGCCTCGCGCCCGATCACCACGGCGAGTGCAAGCGCGGTGACGAGGGCGAGGGCAAGGCCAACGAAGCCGAGGCTTTCGCTGCGCGCGAACAGGTCCTCGATCAGATGGACGACGCCGAGCCCGACGCCGAGCAGCGTTAGTCCGGCGAGGCCGGACCAGAACAGCGCGCCCCAGGGAATGCCGCGCCGTGCCGGGAGCGCGGGCTCAATCGGCACCGGCAGCGTCGACGGATCGGGCTCCGGCGTGATCTGGATGGTGGTGCGGCCGAGCCGTGCCGTCTCGTCTGCCTCGGTGACGACGACGCCGGGATCGTCGAGCCGGAACGTCGCCGGCCGCCGTTGCTGGGATCGGTCGTTCATGAGAGCTTGTCTCCGATCAGGAACTGCAACGCACGGTCGAGGCGGATGTGAGGCAGCGCGGGCTCTTCACTGCCCTCGCGCTCGAGCTTTGGCGGGCGGAAGCGCAGGAAGCGGTAGTCGCTCTTCTCGGCCGCTGCCGTCGAGAGCCCGCGAAACGCATCGGTGCCGTTGAACAGCGTCTCCGGATCCAGCGGCAGGTCGCCCGGAAAGGTCGCGACCTCCGTGTTGCCGTCGAAGAATTCGCCGCCGGCGCTTTCGCCCGCGGCGGGCGTTCCGAGGATCGACGGCAATTTGTCGCGGCCATGCGCGACCTGCGCTTCGCGCGTGGCGCGCACGGCGGCGAGCGCCACCACGTCGATCTGCGCGCCGGTATCTTCCGCGCGCGCCACGGCGCGCGAGACGGCTCGGCGCAGCACGGCCTCGAGCCGGTCGTGGCTGGAATGATGCAGATGGTCCGCCTTGGTCGCCGCAAACAGGATGCGGTCGATGCGCGGCCGGAATAGGCTGGAGAGGAAGGTGCTGCGGCCGATGCGGAAGCAGTCGAGAATGCCGGCGAGGGCGGCTTCGAGATCGTGCAGCGCTTCCGGTCCCGAGTTGAATGCGGCGAGCGCATCGGCCAGCACGATCTGCCGATCGAGTCGGGCAAAATGATCGCGGAAGAACGGCCGCACGACGACGTCCTTATAGGCCGCGTAACGGCGGACCATCATTGCCCACAGCGATCCCTCCGGCGCCTGTCCGTCGATGGGCACGTCGAGCGGCGCGAAGGTCAGCGCCGGCGTATCGGCGAGATTGCCGGGCATCAGGAAGCGGCCGGGCGGCAAGAGGCTCATCGCAAAGCGCTCGTCTCGGCAGGCGCGCAAATAGCCGGTGAAGAGCTTTGCGGCTACAAGCGTAGCCTGCTCGTCCTCGCGTGCCTCGGGCTTGAGTGCTGCGAGATGCGCGTGCCAGTCAGCCGCAAGATGCGCGCGCGGTGCCTCGCGTGACAGTGCCAGGCTTTCGGCGGACCATTGCTCATAGCTCTTCTGAAGCAGCGGCAGATCGAGCAGCCATTCGCCGGGATAATCGACGATGTCGAGCGTCAGGGTGCGGTCGGCGCCATTCTGGCGCTGGTAGTCGATCACGAGACGCAGCTCGCTGATATCGACGGTCGAGTTCGGCCAGCGCCGCTCCTCGATCAGCGCGCGCAGATGGTTCTCATAGGCAAAACGCGGTACGGCATCGTCGGGCTGCGGCGCAAGATGCGCCCGCGCGATCCGGCCCGATGCGTAGGCCTCGAACACCGGAAACCGGCCGCCTCGAGTGAGCCCGTGGATCAATGCGGTGATGAACACCGTTTTACCGGCCCGCGACAGGCCGGTGACCCCCAACCGTATCGTCGGGTTGAAGAAGTGCTCGCCATAGTCGATCAGCGCCCGGGCCGACAGGCGCGCCTCCTCGACCATATCCTGGAAACTGAATGCCATGTGAACGCGGAGGGGATCTCGGGCGGGCGGAAATGTGCGACTGTTCACAAAAGTGGCAACTGCGCGAGGAAAATCAAGCTTCATACTTCCACCGCGTTTGTCGGTAAATCAGCGGTTTGAACGTCGCGCCGATCCCGACAGACCCATACAAGAGTGCCATCGCTTCGCTTCCGGGTTGCCATGACCATCTTCAGACTGAAACAGCTCGCGTCCACCTCCGTCCATGCCGCAGCCGACGTGATCGGCTGGAACTACGACCGCGCCGAGCTGATCGCCGACGGCGTCATCCATGCGATCGGCGTGCTCTGCGGTATCATCGCCGCGACGGTTCTGGTGGTGCTGACGGCGGTCTATGCGAGTGCAATCGACATCGTTGGCGTCTCGATCTATGTCGCCGGGCTACTGTCGATGCTTGTGCTGTCGGCGACCTACAATCTGTGGCCGGTCTCGCCGGCCAAATGGCTGCTGCGTCGCTTCGACCACTCGGCGATCTACCTTTTGATCGCTGCGACCTACACGCCGTTCATTTTGGAACTGAAGGACAGCGTGTTCGCGCTGGTGCTGCTCGCCGGTGTCTGGTGCGTGGCGATCCTCGGCATGGTGCTGAAGCTTTGCTACCCCGGCCGGTTCGACCGCGTTTCGGTCGGTATCTATCTCGCGATGGGCTGGAGCGGCGTGATGCTCTACGACGCCGTGGTCAAGGCGCTGCCGGCGCTGGCGCTGGGTTTCGTGCTTGCGGGCGGCCTGCTCTACAGCCTTGGCGTGATCTTCCATGCCTGGCGGCGGCTGCGCTTCCAGAATGCGATCTGGCATGGCTTTGTCTTGGCCGGCGCGGCATGCCATTATACCGCGGTGCTCGACCTCGTGTTGAGCTGAGCAAGACCAATACGCGGCATAAGAAAAAGAGGAGACGTCGCATGCAGGTGACCGGCAAGGTCGTGGTCGTCACGGGCGGCGCAAACGGCATCGGCAGGGCATTGTGCGAGGCATTTCACAAGGCCGGCGCGGCCAAGGTCGTCGTCGCGGACATGGATGCCGCCAATGCAAGGGCGGTTGCCGCCACGGTGGATGGCGCGGCCTTCAAATGCGATGTCGCGCAGGAAAAGGACATCGCGCACGTCATCGAGGAGACAGAGCGGCAGTTCGGCCCGATCGACCTGTTCTGTTCCAATGCCGGCATCGGCGGCGGCTTCGATCCCATGTCGGTCAATGCAGGTGGGGCGTCGGACGAGCCCTGGCAGCGGAGCTGGGCGATCCACGTCATGGCCCACGTCTATGCGGCGCGGCATCTCGTGCCACGCATGAAGGCGCGCGGCGGCGGGTATTTCCTCAACACGATCTCGGCCGCGGGCCTGCTGTCACAGGTCGGCAGCCCGGCTTATTCCACCACCAAGCACGCCGCGGTGGGCTTCGCCGAAAATCTCGCGATCTCGCACAAGGCCCACAACATCAAGGTCTCGATCCTCTGCCCGCAGGGCGTCGACACCAATATGCTGCGTTCGATTCCCAAGGGCCCGCAATCCGGTGACGGTGATCTCACGCCCGAGCAGGTCGCGAAAGACGTTCTCGCCGGCCTCGAGCAGGAGACGTTCCTGATCTTGCCGCATCCCCAGGTGCTCGGCTACATGCGCAAGAAGACGGAGAACTACGACCGCTGGATCGGCGGCATGGCCAAGATCCAGGCCAAGATGCGGGAAGAGTTCGGCGCCAAATAAGCGGCTTCAGCTGTCTCGTCATTGCGAGCCAACGGGTCCGCGCGAAGCGCGGCCCGATGACAGGCTCCGCGAAGCAATCCAGAATCTTTCCGCAGTGGCAGCCTGGATTGCTTCGTCGCTTCGCTCCTCGCAATGACGGTGCGCTAAAGTACAATCTCTAATGCTTCTGCCCGTACAACACCGGCACGGCTGAATCCACGACGACCTCGACGAGGCTCGTTCCCTCGAATGCCATCCCGCGCCTGAGTGCCTCACCCAGTTCGGCCGCCTTGCTCACCCGCACCGCATGGCACCCCATGCCCTCGGCGAGCCTGACGAAATCGATCCCCGGCAGCTCCAACCCCGGTACATTTCTCACCTGCATCACCTGGCTGAACGAGCGCATTGCGCCGTAGCCGGAATTGTTGATGACGACGATGGTGAGCGGCAGTTTTCGTTGCGCGGCGGTCCACAGCGCCTGGATCGAATACATCGCCGAGCCGTCGCCGATCAGGCAGACCGTTCGGCTCTTCGGCTTGCCGAGCGCCATGCCAACGGCGGCGGGCAGCGAGAAGCCGAGACCGCCACTCGCCATGGTGTAAAAACTGTCCTGGCCGCGCATCGGCATGAATTTCTGCATCGCCGGCCGGTGCGAAGGCACTTCCTCGACGAGTGACGCGCCATCCGGCATCGCCTGCGACAGTGAGTGCAGCAGGAATTCGACGGGCAGCGGATCAGCGGCTTGCGGCGCCGGCGGCAGTGTCCGGCCTTTGGGTGCTGCGCGTTTGCTCTCCGGCAGGAGGTCGAGCAGCAGGCTCAGCGCCGGCTTCATGGTGGCGATGATGCTGCTGCCGACGGGCGTCACTGCGGCGGCATCCGGATCATCCGTGATCTGGAAGATGGTCGCACCACCGTCGAAGATTGCGGCGTGGCCCTCGACGTGGAATGTGAACACCGGCGCGCCGACGACGACGACGAGATCGTGCTCGCGCAGTGCATCGGAGAGCTGCGCCGGCGACGCGTGCAGGAAGCCCGCGAACTGCGGATGACGCTCCGGGAATGAGCAGCGCGCCGAGAACGGGCTGACCCAGACGCTCGCCTTCGCCTTCTCGGCGACGCGCACCATCAGGTCCACGGCGCTGGCGCGATC